>NYYE01000045.1 GCA_002686655.1 Crocinitomicaceae bacterium
TTAGGAACAATTGATGGCTGTGACAGTATTGTAACAATGGATATGACCATTAATAATTCTATAGCTACAACTGATAGTTTAGTGGCTTGCGACAGTGCTGTATGGAATGGAAATATTTACACTGTAACAGGTGATTATACTGATACATTACAGAAAATTAATGGTTGTGATAGTATCGTTACAATGAATCTTGTTATTAATTACAGTATTCTTGGATTTGACACTCTAACTGGATATGACAGTCTTTCTTGGAATGGAAATAACTATGATACATCTGGAACTTATATAGATACTCTTTCAAACATAACTGGATGTGATAGTATTGTAACCCTAGACTTAACCATATACTACACCCAATACAACATCGATTCCTTAACGGCTTGTGATAGTGCAGAATGGAACGGTAATTTTTACACTATTAGTGGAACATATACTGATACCCTTCAAGATATTTATGGAGCTGATAGTATCGTGACCATGGATTTAATTATTAATAACAGCATTTCTGTTACGGATAGCTTAGTTGCTTGTGATACTGCAATGTGGAATGGAATAGCTTATACCGCTTCAGGAATATATACCCAAATATTTTTAACAACTCAAGGTTGTGATAGCATCGTCACGATGAATATTACCATACATAACACGCTCAGTACTTTTGAAGTACAGTCTGCATGTGATGAATATCTGTGGAATGGCAACATCTATTCTAGTACGGGAACTTACATAGATACCCTACAGACTATTCAAGGTTGTGATAGTATCATGTATTTAAACCTAACCATAAATTACAGTACTCCATTTTCAGTTAGTTCTGATACAGCTCTTTGTATTGGAGAATTAGTTACCTTAAATGCTTCAGGTGTCGGAACCATAACCTGGGATAATGGGGTAATTAATGGTCAGCCATTTGTGGTAGATTCTACCAGACTTTACATTGCTCAAATGACCAATCAATATGGCTGTGTGAGCTATGATAGCACTCAAGTAACGGTATTTAACTTACCTACTATTGATGCTGGAATAAGCCAAACAATTTGTTCTGGAGACTCTATTCAATTAATTGCCAATGGTACAGGCAATCTTGCATGGTACCATCCATCTATTTCAATTAGTGATAGTATTTTTGTGTCACCAATGCAAACAACTACATATTATTTAAATACTGTTGATTCTAATGGTTGTATAAACAGCGATAGTATGTCTGTTACAGTTAACGATCTTCCTATTGTTACAATAGATTCTATATCACCGCTTTGCTATGGAGATAGTGTTTCCTTAAATGCTAATGGTGGAGTACTTTACATTTGGAGTGGAGGAGTGAGCAATAACTTTAGTTTTGTTCCAGACTCCACAACGATGTACTCAGTAAATGTAACTGACGGAAATGGATGTCAAAATACTGATTCTGTACTAGTTCAAGTAAATCAAATTCCTAATTTGTTTGCTGGTTCAGATACATCTATCTGCTTGTTTGATACCATTACTTTAACTGCTACTGGATCTGTACAGTCTTTCAATTGGACAAATAATATTACGAACGGAATAGCCTTTAATCCAGATTCTTCTAATCAATATATTGTTTCGGGTATAGATTCCAATTCATGTTACAACACAGATACTGTTAATGTTAATGTTATTACTCTCACTGTTGATGCAGGTTTAGATGCTGAACTCTGTATGGGAGAAGCAATCTCTTTAATTGGAGTTGGGCCAAATCCAACTTGGAGCTTAGGCGTAATAGATGGAGTTGAATTTAATCCGGATAGTTCTAACAATTATATTTTAACAGTTTCAGATACTAATGGGTGTTTCCGATATGACACGGTACTTGTAACTGTTTATGAACTACCTAATGTCATTGCTCCAGATGATACCATAGCTTGTAGTGGAGATGAAATTCAATTATTTGGTTCAGGGGCTAATACTTACCAGTGGGATAATGGATTCTTTAATGGAGAACTTTTTATTCCTGAAACATCAGGTTACCATATTGTAACTGGTGTAGATTCTAACAGATGTGAAAATACGGATACCATGTATGTTGAAATAAAGGAAAATCCTGAAATTAGTTACACTGTTACACCAGTTATTTATGGTAATGATGCCAATATAATGGTAACAGTTACTGGGGGGACTCCTTGGGAAGATTGTGGTATTGCAGAGTTTGAGCAAGCTGGACCATGTCAAGAACCATATTTATATGATTGGGATACTGATGGCTTAGGAGATATGGATGATGATCTACACTTATTTTATTTAAATCCAGGAAATTATTTTATTACAGTTTATGACAGTTTAACTTGTAGAGATACCGCCACCATTACTATTGAAAATGATTTCCAAGTATTTATTCCTAATGCTATTACTCCTAATGCTGATGGTTACAATGATACATGGGATATAAGAGGAATAAATAATTTCCCAAATGCATCTATATTGATATTTGATATTCAAGGACAAGTAATTTTCCAACACAGTAATATTATTAATGGAGATTATCAGCCATGGAATGGGACCTATCTTAATGGACAACTTTTAATTGCTGCAGATTATTATTATCAAATTATTTTAGATACTGATAATCCTACTCAGAGTAACACTTTAACTGGATCAATAATGATTACTTTTTAGATGATAAGAATAAATACATATCGTATTATAATTCTCTTGTTTGTAGTATTTCAAATAAGTGTAAATACCTGGTCTCAAAATGTCCTTCATAGAAATAATTATTTTATTCAAGAGTACTTAATAAATCCAGCATTTACCGGGGCTAAAGATTTTAATCCATTCTACATGAGTTACAGAAATCAATTTTCTCAACTTAAAGAAAGACCTCAAGTTTTTTCTGCCAGTGGATATTATATCATTGATCCCTCTAGTAACATTGCCGGAAGCCTGTATTCTTCAGAAACACCCTCATTCACCCAAATATTCGGAGAGCTTAATTATTCTCATGACTACCATTTTTCACAATGGGCTCATTTTACTTTTGGAGCAGGTTTAATTTTTAATCAAACTTCTCAAGATTTTTCTGATGTTGATGTTACAGATATAGGTGATCCTTCTTTGACCATGGGAAATACTTCAAATAATGTTGTTGATGGGGCTTTGGGAGTAAAATATTTTCTTAAAAGATTTAAAGCAGGAATTTCGGTTAAGAATATTCTAGAAAGGAATATCTCTAACGAAACATCTAATAATTTATTTGAAAACAAACTAGCTAGAGAAGTAAACTTTATTACGCAGTATGATTTTACTATTGATAGCTTACTTCACATAGAACCTCTTTTTGTAGCAAGAAGGTTTACACAAAAGAAAGAAAATTATTATAACTTTTCTGTGGTTGCTAATTATAACAGACTATATACTTTAGGAGCTACTTACAGACTAAATAATGATTTATCACCAAACGCTATTTCTTTAATTGGTGGATTACAGTATAATAAATTTTACTTTTTATATAGTCATCAATTATTTGTTGCTGATGCTGATGTTGCAGGAAACAATACAGAGTTCACAGTAGGTTATCGTTTTCCACTACGTCCTTCAAAAGTTTTTGTTGATAATGATTTAGACGGTGTCATCAATAAAAAAGATACATGTCCTGATGTTTTTGGACCTAAAAAATACAGTGGATGCCCATTGGAGTTTTGGGCTCCATTACTTGCCTTACAAGCTCAAGCTGAAGCTGATACCCTAATTCTTGAAGATTCTCTTATGTTTCGTTTTGATAAATTAAGTGCAGAGCAGGCAGATGGCGTTAAACTTTTTCTTATTGATGAAAACGGAAAAGTGATTTATCAAGCAATGAAAACTCAAGATGGTTTTGTATTTAATTATCTTCCACCAACTGGTGAATACTATTTTAAAATGGAGAATATACCAGATGAATTTGGTTTTGAATATGTTGAAATTTCTTTTTTTGAAAATGATAGTAAAAAAACTTATTTAGCTCATTTAACACAAAACAATGGCATATATATGTTTACTAGAATAATATCAGATACTAGTGATGTAGCTAAACTACTTATTATCAATGATGATAATCAAGTACTTGCTGTTGGAATACAAAAAGATGGAGTTTACGTCTTTAATCACTTGCCAGAAGATAAAAACTATCATTATAGTTTAGTAGAGAGTGATTCTACCAATAATGAAGAATCTTTCCATGTTTCTTATGATTTTGCAGGGCAAGAACAAACTATTAGAACTGTATATCACAAGATTAATGGGGTATATAAATATTCTCCACATTTTATTGAGAACGAAAACTTTGATGATTTAGTTCTAAGTTTTGAGAGCGAAACGGAAGATTATATTTTCAACTTTGAAAAGCTTTCTTCTGATCAAGCAGATATGGCGAATCTTGTAATGGTAGATGCAGATGGAAATATTCTTTCTACTGCCGAAAAAACTGCAGATGGATTTGTCTTTAATAGAATTCCTCCATCAGGTGAATACTTTTACAAGTTAGAAAATATACCTGATGGTACAGACATTGAATTTATGGAAATCAATATTATAGAATCTGGAATTTCTAAAAAAGTAGTGGCTAGTGTTGACGACGACAAAAATGTATTCAATTTCCAAAGATTAAATTCTGATCAAGCGGAAATGGCCAATCTTGTAATGGTAGATGAAGATGGAAATATTATATCTACAGCCGAAAAATCTGATGGTGGCTTTGTATTCAATAAGTTACCATCTTCTGGTAAGTATTTTTATAAATTAGAAAATATGCCTGAGGGAAGTGATATTGAGTTTTTGGAAGTTACTATTATTGAGGATGGCATGAAAAAGAAAATAGTCGCTGAGGTAAATCAAAATAAAAAACTAGAAGAATTAGCTGACGAAAACAAGGAAACTATAAATTCTTTAATTGCTTCAGGTAGTTATCAGAAAATTAAGAATTCCCTAAGAGCTTTAAGCGATGAAAATATTAAGTCCATGACTAAATCTGAAGCTAGAAAAAGAGGTCATTATTTAACTGTTCAAGTAGGTGCATTCAGATTCAAAATGAACGAAGAAACATTGGATTTTATAAATGCTAACTACGGCGATGATTTTCATATAATAAAAGATAAAAGATTAGAGTATGACCTTTATATGTTAGGTAGATATAAAACTTTATCAGAAGTGAAACAAATGAATGCCATTATTAAAGAGGCAGGTTTTTCTGATTGCTTTATAATGGGAGTAGAAAAGAAATCGCCAGCATCTGCATTAAGAATTATCAAAAGTTTTCCAGGATATAGATAATTTTTTTCTAAGTAATTTTTATTTATTAAATAAAAAAAGGCGCTTTATTTAAAGCGCCTTTTACATTAGTTGCGGGGGTAAGACTCGAACTTACGACCTTTGGGTTATGAGCCCAACGAGCTACCAACTGCTCCACNCCGCATNACAAAGTTAATTTTTGTTTCTATTNTTGCAAATTAATATCTGATNAAATGTCNCATAAANCNGGTTTNNTTAANATNATTGGAAGTCCTAATGTTGGTAAATCTACTTTGATGAATCAATTGGTAGGTGAAAAACTTTCCATTATCACTTCAAAAATGCAAACTACTCGTCATAGAATAATGGGAATGGTTAATGATGAAGACNATCAAATTGTTTTTTCGGATACTCCNGGTATAATTGACCCTGCTTATAGACTTCATGAAAACATGATGAAATTTGTTTCAGAAGCATTGAAAGATGCTGACGTAATTTTAATGGTTACCGATATTTANGAGGATCCTGAAAAAATGCAGGATAGATTAGACCAAATTAATCAACTNAATGTCCCTACTTTATTACTGCTTAATAAAATAGACCTTTCTAACCAAAAATCTATGGAGAAAATGGTTGATTTATGGAAAAGTAAATTGCCTACAGCTCAAATCTTACCTATATCAGCTCTTCATAACATGAGTATTCAATTTATTTTACCTAAAATTTTAGAATGGTTACCAGAAAATCCACCATATTTTGACAAGGACCAATTGACTAATAAAAACATGCGTTTTTTTGTTTCGGAAATTGTTAGAGAGAAAATTTTAAAAATTTATCAAAAAGAAGTTCCTTATTCTTGTGAAGTAGTTGTAGAAGAATATAAAGAAGACNAAAAAATAGTCAGGATAAGAGCCAATATTATGGTATCTAGAACCAGCCAAAAATCAATAGTAATTGGTCATCAAGGAAAAAAGATTAAAAAACTAGGTATTGAATCTAGAATAGATATAGAATCATTTATTGGTAAAAAGGTACATTTGGAGTTATTTGTTAAAGTTGATAAAGACTGGAGAGATAAAGAAGGCAAACTAAAAAAATATGGATATTGAGTAATATTGTTGCAATTGTAGGGAGACCAAATGTTGGAAAATCAACATTATTCAATAGNCTAATTGGAGGTCGTAGAGCCATCGTTAAAGAAGTTAGTGGAGTTACTAGAGACAGACACTACGGAAAATCTGAATGGAATGGTAAGCAATTTTCAGTAATTGACACCGGGGGTTATGTTTCTGGTTCAGATGACATTTTTGAAGGTGAAATTAGAAGACAGGTTAAAATAGCGATTGAAGAAGCTACAGTTTTGATATTTGTAGTCGATGTAGAAACTGGAATTACTGATTTAGATGAATCGGTTGCTCAATTATTAAGAAATTCTAAAAAACCAATTATTGTAGTGGCCAATAAGGTTGATAACAATGAAAGAATTAATGATACATTTGAGTTTTTCCAATTTGGTTTGGAACATGTTTTTGGAATTAGTGCAATTAATGGCTCTGGAACAGGGGAGATGCTAGACCATTTAGCAGAACAACTTTACGATGAAAAAGAAGACCAAAATAATGAAATACCCAGAATTGCTATTGTAGGCAAACCCAATGTTGGAAAATCATCATTAACCAATGCTTTGTTGGGAGAAGATAGAAATATTGTCACNGATATCTCTGGCACAACAAGAGACGCTGTTGATACCTATTTTAATGCTTTTGGTTTTAATTTAATCCTTGTTGATACAGCAGGTATAAGGAAAAAGAGTAAGGTTCACGAAGATATTGAGTTTTATTCTGTTATGAGAGCTATTAGAGCCATAGAAGATTGTGATGTTTGTCTTTTTATGATTGACGCTAAAGAAGGTCTTCAAAAACAAGATTTAAGTATTTTTTCAGTTATTGAAAAGAATAAAAAAGGAGTTGTACTATTAGTAAACAAATGGGACTCTATAGAAAAAGAAACCATTACAACTAAAGAACATGAGGAAGATATATTATCTAAAATTGCACCATTTACAGACTTGCCTGTTCTTTTTGTTTCAGCANTTAATAAACAAAGNATTCATAAAGCTTTAGAAACTGCTATGGNAGTGTTTGAAAATAGAAAGCAAAAAATACCAACTTCAAAACTTAACGAGGTAATGCTGGCTGCAATTGAGAAAAACCCACCTCCCTCCATTAAAGGCAAATACGTTAAAATCAAGTACATTACTCAACTTCCAACACATTCTCCAACATTTGCATTCTTTTGTAATTTACCACAGTATGTTAAAGATCCATACAAAAGGTATCTTGAAAATCAAATTAGAAAAGCATTCAATTTCACAGGAGTACCAATAAGAATAATTTTCAGGAAAAAATAATCACTAAATCTTAAAATTAGATTTTATCTTGTCAACATAATCTAATTTTTCCCAAGGAAATAACTCAACTTCTACACTTATTTTTTTTCCATCTGCAGAAGTAAAATCTTTAGTTACTTTTTCTGATTTTCTTCCCATATGGCCATAAGCTGCAGTTTCAGAATAAATAGGACTTCTTAAGTTAAACCTTTGTTCAATGGCGTATGGTCGCATATCAAATATCTGATTAATTTTTTCCGCAATTTCACCATCGCTTAAGTTTAATTTACCTGTCCCGTAGGTATTAATATATAATCCTACAGGTTCTGCTACACCAATAGCATAAGCAACTTGTACCAAAACTTCGCTGGCAACACCAGCAGCCACTAAGTTTTTAGCAATATGTCTTGTAGCATAAGCAGCAGATCTATCCACTTTACTTGGGTCTTTTCCAGAAAACGCTCCACCACCATGGGCTCCTTTCCCTCCATAAGTATCTACGATAATTTTTCTNCCAGTTAAACCAGTATCTCCATGAGGGCCACCAATAACAAATATCCCAGTAGGATTGACATGATAATTAATTCCATCATTAAAAAGTGATTGAATATGAGAAGGTAGTAAAGCTTTAACTCTAGGAACTAGAATGTTAATTACATCATCTTTTATTTTAGTTAACATTTCAGTTTCTGATGCAAAGTCATCATGCTGAGTAGAAACAACAATAGCNTCAATTTTAATTGGGTTGTTATCATCATCATAAGCAATGGTTACTTGAGACTTTGAATCTGGTCGTAAGTAAGTCATTTCCTTACCCTCTNTTCTTATAGCCGCTAATTCTTCGAGCAGTAAATGTGAAATTTCCAATGGAAGAGGCATGAAGTTTTCTGTTTCAGTAGTTGCATAACCAAACATCATCCCTTGGTCACCAGCTCCTTGNTCTTCCTCTTTTGCTCTTTCAACGCCCTGATTAATATCTGGAGATTGCTCATGAATGGCAGAAAGTACACCACAAGAATTACCATCAAACATGTATTCACCCTTAGTATACCCAATTTTATTAATTACATCTCTAGCAATTTTCTGAACATCTAAATAGGCTTTTGATTTTACTTCTCCAGCTAAAACTACTTGTCCCGTAGTTACTAAAGTTTCACAAGCAACCTTAGATGTTGCATCAAAAGCAAGAAAATTATCAATTAATGCATCGGAAATTTGATCAGCGACTTTATCAGGATGTCCTTCGGATACTGATTCTGATGTAAATAAATAGGCCATAAAAAAATTTTAAATTGTTAAATTTTAAGTAGAAGGTCTTGAACCATTTTTAGCTTTTTTGGGTGGTTGCAAGCAATCAAATCATTCCACTAAATAATCGTCGTAAATGTAAAAAAATCCCTAATTAAATCAGCTTATTTAGTGAGTTTTTTAAACAGATCTTCTAGCTTGTCGTTATGAGCTTTCATTTCCAAAATTAATATATTGTTTTTTTGAGCATACTTTGAAATTGTTTTTCTCAAATCACCCTTCCCATTGTGAGAAAATATCCAAACATGATCTTTTTTATCAATTTTAGTTTTGGGAAAAGATTTTTTTAAAGCANTAATTTTTAATTCTTGGTCGAACTCTACCAATAAAATTTGCTCTTTAGGTAAGTCTTTAATATTTGTTTTTTCTTCTAAATTTTGGTCCGCTACAATTTTGCCATTATTAATTACTACAATTCTATCGCATATAGATTCCACTTCTTGCATAATATGAGTAGATAGCATGACAGTTTTATTTTTACCAAGCTCTTTAATTAAAAATCTAATCTCATCCAATTGATTGGGGTCTAATCCACTTGTAGGTTCATCTAATATTAAAACTTTTGGATCATGGACAATTGCTTGAGCAATACCTACTCTTTGTTGATAACCTTTTGAGAGCTGTCCTATTTTTTTATGTGCTTCTTTATAAAGTCCTACTTTTTCAATAACATTTTCAACAGCTATTTTCCAGTTTTCAACTTTATGTATTTGAGCAATAAAACCAATAGATTCTCTCACATACATGTCTTCATATAGGGGATTATTTTCTGGTAAATATCCAATTTTACTTTTTACCTTAATTTCATTATTATGAATAGAATCTCCATCTACCAATACTTCACCTTTTGATGGTTTAATAAAACAAGAAATAATTTTCATTGTAGTAGACTTCCCTGCGCCGTTAGGACCTAAAAACCCTACTATTTCACCTGAATTAACTTTAAAATTAATTTCATCTAGAGCTAATTGCTCCTCGTAATATTTACTAATATTTTTAACTTCTATACTCATTTTATAAATAATGAGTTGCTAAAATAATGCTTAACTACAGAAAAATCTAAATTTTATGAAATGGAAA
>NYYE01000046.1 GCA_002686655.1 Crocinitomicaceae bacterium
TGGATAAAACTTTTGAAGTAATTTCTAGTTTAAGTCCACCTTTTATCGTTGGGGCAATCAATAATAATGCAGATATAAATTGGCTACTTATATTCCCTGGTAACTTCAATTTCCCACTAGTTAATTTTTCACTTTTTATTTCAATAGGAGGGAAACCTTTATTTTCTAAATAATGAATATTGGCACCTAATTTTACAAGAGAATCTATTAAAGGCTTAATAGGTCTTTCATGCATTCTTTCACTCCCCGAAATTTTCCAATTCCCCTTTTTTGTTGCAAGAAATGCTACTAAAAACCTTAATGCTGTTCCTGCATCTTCACAATTAATTTCTTTTTTTGTTTCAAAACTATTTAAGATTTCATTTAAAATTTTAGTGTCCTTCGCATTACTTAAATTTTGAATTTCAAATTTAGTTTTACAAAGTTCTTTAATAACAAGAAGTCTGTTACTTATGCTTTTGGAGGATTCTAAATCTACAGATCCATAAATAGTTTTATTAATTGAGGAAATTTTAATCATTTTGGAAAAACTCTAATAAATAAGATTCCACTTTTTTTAATTCTATTTCATGGTTAATAGAGACTTCTCCAATAGAACTTGGTAAAGAAAAATTAATTTTTTTAGAAGTATTTTTCTTATCAAATTTCATCAATTTCATCAAATATTCAGTTTTGATTTTAAAGTCTATATACGAACTAAAATATTTTGTTAGGATATTTCTTATTTCCTGAAAATCATCATCATTTAGAATTTTTTCTTTTTTTGCAATAAATGATTCGATTATCATTCCTTTTGCTATTGCAAATCCATGTAATAATGGTTGTTTCTTATTTAAATAGAAACTTTCTATAGCGTGGCCAACTGTATGACCAAAGTTTAGTTTTTTTCTGATATTATTTTCATTTGGGTCTATGGCTACAATCTGAGATTTCAAATTATAGGATCTTTCAATAATATAATTATAGTCAAATTCCTTGGGATTAGATTTAAGATAATTCCAAAGAGTAGGATCTCCAATAATACTATGCTTATAAACTTCAGAAAGTCCTGAAATCATATGATTTTTTGGTAAAGTTTTTAGAAAATTAATATCATAAAAAACAGCTTCAGGGAAAGCCAAAGTTCCAATATTATTTTTTATGAAATTGTAATTAAATCCGGTTTTACCACCTATTGATGAATCTACCATAGACAAAAGAGTAGAGGGAAACAAAATAAATTTCATTCCTCTTTTGAAAGTAGATGCAGCAAATCCTGCCATATCTCCAGTCATTCCTCCTCCAATTATCAAAAGAAAGTCTCCTCTTTTCGCATGGTTGAGATTCAAAAAACCCCAAATTTTATTTACATTATCTAAGGTCTTATTTTCTTCACCTGAGGGAATAACTAGATATTTAAAATTCTTTGTTATGATCCTTTCAAAAGCGTTTAAGTATTCTAAGGTATTTTCATCAAATACCATATATATATTTTTATGATCTAAAAGGTTGTTAATTTCAAAAGAATGCTTTTGAATGGAGCCAAAATAAGTTTTCACAACATTATTTATTTTGGATTTTATGGATGGTTTCTTTTGAAAAATCAGAAAGTATTAAACTTCCAGAAATTTCAGCTCTTTTATTAAGTAAATCATCCCAATGATCAGTTCCCTCCCAAAAAGTTTTTTTAAGTTTTTTCATAGCTTCTAAACTATAAGAACTTAAATCATTAGATAGTTTCTTAATGGCTAAATCCATCTCATCATTATTATCGAAAATTTCTGCATATAATCCTTTTTGAAGAGCCCAATCCGCATCAAACCATTTATTAGCATTTATGGCAAGTGTGCTCATAGCAGATAATCCTATTTTTCTCTCGACAGCAGGTCCTACAACAAATGGACCTATACCAAGTGCTAGTTCACTTAGTTTTACAGCTGAATGTTGAGTGGCATAACAGTAGTCCACTGCACTAGCTAATCCAACTCCACCACCAACTGCTTTTCCTTGAACTCTTCCAATGATAATTTTAGAACACTTTCTACACGCATTTATAACATTTGCAAATCCAGAAAAAAATATTTTTCCCTCATTTAAATTTTGAATATTAATTAATTCTTCAAAGCTAGCACCTCCACAAAAAGCTCTATTTCCTTCAGATTTTAGAATAATGACTTTCACTTGCTTGTTTTCACTTGCTAAATTGATGTTATCTGAAATTTTTTTTAGCAGCTCACCTGGCAAAGAGTTGCTGAGAGGATGATAAAATTTGATGGTTCCAATACCATTTTGATCTATATCAAACTGTACACTTCCACTATTATCTTTCATTTCTTTCATTTAAATGTAAAAATAATCAATTGTTCTTTTATTGNGTATTTACTCTGAAAATTAAAAAAACAATGTAAATTGACGTATATTTGAGTAACTTAATTNATNTAAGTTGCGTATAGGGTTTTACTTTATGAAAAGAAAACATATAATAGTTATTCTAATTTTACTGCTTTCAAGTAGTCTCTTTAATGCGCAAAATAATGATTCCACCAATATTATTCTTGATTCAAAAGATACTATTGTTTCTAGCGGAAAGGCTAAAAGCTTAATCAACCCAAGAAATCTAGAATTAAAAAAATTAAATTACTGGGAAGAGTATGCCAATAAACTGAAAAAATCTGAACCAGATTACGAAGAAGAAAGTTTATACAAGCCTATTGTTTCTTTTGGAATTGGAACACTATCCTTTTTTGGAGACATTGGTGATACTGTTCCAGGTAAAAATAATATTAAAAGATCTCCGTTTCAAGGAGGTTTTTCTTATACTCTNAGGTTAATAAATCCTATTAATGAATATTTAGATGTTGCTTTTTATGCAATGTTTGGAAATACAAGTGTTAAACAAAACNATCAAAGTGCTATCTTTCCAGAAGGTTTAATCTTTAATTCCACAGTGAAATCAGGAGGAATCACCTTCAATTACAATTTTAACCAGCTATTAAAAAAAGGACATATTGTTGAACCTTACATCCATTTGGGAATTGAATCTATTGAATATAATTCTCAGGTAGATACAGATCCCACAGATGAAATTAATTTTGACAGTGATGTAAGTATCTTTTCANAAGATCAACCTGCTAATAAATATGCTTTAGGTATTCCGCTTGAAATTGGTGCTCACCTTCATGTTGGAAATAAANTAAAGTTTAGNGTTGGAACTGCCATGCACTTCACTTCTTCAGATTATTTAGATGGTATTAACAACTCTANTAATTTCCCATTGGGAATAGGTAAAGACAATTTACTATATACTCATATTGCTATAGCTTATGATTTTAATGCAGAAAAGAAAGACCCTCCCTTAGATCCACTTATGGATGAAGTTTCCATGAATTTACTTCTTCAAGACACTATTGACTCTGATGGTGATAGTATAGTAGATCATATAGATTTATGTGCTAAAACTCCACCCAANACTCAAGTTGATGCTTTTGGATGTCCTGTTGATGATGATAGAGATGGAGTACCTAATTCATTTGATAAAGAGTTANTTACATATGAAGATGTTATTGTTAATGAGGATGGAGTTACCATGACAGACGACGATTTTCTTTTGGCTTATAAAATGTACAAAGATTCCACAGGAGAATACGCTGAGTGGGATACCATNATTAATAAATCCTATTCAGGTCCTTTAAGATCAAAAATCACATCGTTAGATAAAAAGAAAGTTGAAAAAGAAAAACCCAAAAAAGATTTATTTATTGTAATTGGTTCGGACGTTCAAGGAGTTTCAGCTGAAGATTTGTGGGAAAAACTAGCTGATAAAGATTTTCAAGTTAAAGAATCTGGAGATTCTATTATGTACGTTCTTGGTGGATATGATGAAAAAGAATTATCAGATAAAATTAAAGAATTGGAAGAAAACAATGTTGAAGTTCAAGGAGTAGTTGAAATTGCTGAAAATGAAGACGTTAAAACATTAGAAAATGAGCAAATAGAAAAAATTATTAATTCCCCAGAAATAATAATTGAAGATTCCCCAGAAATAATAAGTGAGGGTTCATCAGATTCTGAGTTAGATACTAAAGAAGATATGGTTCCAGTAATAAGTCCTGATGATAACGCACCTACTTTTAGAGTTCAAATTGGAGCCTTTAACAGAAAAATACAAAAATCTGTTTTCAAAGGAATTCCTAATGTAGTTGGAATAAAAGGGGACGACGGATTATATAGATTTTTCTCAGGTTCATATTCTGACAAATCTGAAGCAGCTTCTCACAAAATTGATTTATCACTTTCTGGTTATAATGATGCTTTTTTAGTAGCCTTTCAAANTGGGAAAAGAATTACTCTGAAAGAAGCTGGATTTGAAGTGAATGAAAACTTTAAAGAAAATCTTGAAATTTCATCTGAAGCTTCAGAAAATCCAATAGATNCTGAAATGGTAAGATTTAGAGTTCAGGTTGGTGCCTTTAAAGAAAAGGTTCCGGATGATATACTAGCTAGTTTCAAAAAACTTGGAACTGTTATGGCAAAAACAAATGCTGGCCAAGGATACACTAAATATTATATGGGTGATTTTATGGAATATAAAAACGTACTTAAGTTTAGATCAAAACTTTTTGACAATGGCTTAATTGATTGTTTTATAGTTGGTGAATTTCAAAACAAAATTATTACTTCTAGNGAAGCTTTAAATTTACTAGGACAATAATCAAGTTTTAATTGACTCATTTTATCTTTAGTTTTCTACTTTTACCAAAAATTCTCAATGGAAGTTGCTGATAACATTCTTGAAACTATAGGAAATACCCCTTTGGTTCGATTAAACAATATTGTTAAAGATGTCAGTGCGACAGTTTTAGCAAAAGTAGAGTTCTTTAACCCNGGTAGTTCAGTAAAAGACAGAATGGCTTTAAAAATGGTAGAAGATGCTGAATTAGATGGTAGATTGAATCCTGGAGGAACCATCGTTGAAGGAACTTCAGGNAATACAGGAATGGGTCTTGCTTTAGCAGCTATTGTTAAGGGCTATAAACTTATATGTGTTTCAACTGACAAGCAATCAAAAGAAAAGTTTGATATTCTTCGTGCTGTAGGAGCTGAGGTAATAGTTTGTCCTACTGATGTGCCACCAGATGATCCTCGTTCATATTATTCTACCTCAAAGAGAATTGCTCAGGAAACACCTAATTCATGGTATGTTAACCAATATGACAATCCTTCAAATACAGTTGCTCATTATGAACAAACTGGTCCTGAAATTTGGAAACAAACTGATGGTAAAATAACTCATTTTGTNGTGGGTGTTGGTACCGGAGGTACTATTTCTGGAGTGGGAAAATATCTAAAAGAAAAAAACCCAAAAATAAAAGTTTGGGGAATTGACACCTATGGTTCAGTATTCAAGAAATATCACGAAACTGGAATTTTTGATGAAAACGAAATTTATTCTTACATNACAGAGGGAATAGGAGAGGATATTCTTCCTGAAAATGTAAATTTTGATATTATTGATGGTTTTGAGAAAGTCACAGATAAAGATGCTGCAGTATATACAAGGAAAATGGCTAGAGAAGAGGGTATTTTTGCAGGCAATTCATGTGGTGCAGCAGTAAGAGGTGTTATTCAATTAAAAAAACATTTTAAGAAAGATGATGTTGTTGTAGTATTACTTCATGATTCAGGNAGTAGGTATGTTGGTAAAATGTATAATGATGAATGGATGAAAAAGAATAACTTTTTATAAGTTTTATTCTTTGGTTTTATTCCAAGTTTTATATACTTGATCCTGATTTTTAGAAGCTATTTTTTTTGTATTAGGAATACATTCTTTTAGTGAATTGAGACAATCTGATGGAAGTTTTTGATACAATTTAGTTCCTTCACTCTTCCATTTAATCATTTCATCAGAAACATCTTTAATTATTTTTCCAGGGTTACCAATAATTATTTTCCTGTTGGGGACATTNATTTCACTTTTAACAAGCGTTAATGCNCCTACAATACATTCATTTCCAATTACTGCATCATCCATAATTACTGAATTCATTCCAATTAACGAATTTTCNCCNATTATTGCTCCATGAATTATACAGCCATGCCCTAAATGAGCTCCTTTTTTAATATGTACAGTTGTTCCTGGAAACATATGAATAACACAATTCTCCTGAACATTACTCCCATCTTCAATAATAATCTTTCCCCAATCTCCTCTCAATACTGCTCCTGGTCCAACATAAACATTCTTACCAATTTCAACATTCCCAGTTACATTAGCTTGCTCATGAATAAATGAAGATGGATGAATAGTTGGAATTATATTATTGAACTCATAAATCATTTATTCTAGGGTCTTTCAATTATTGCAGCATAACCTTGACCGACTCCGATGCACATGGTTACTAAAGCATATTTTTTCTTTTGTTCTTGAAGCTCAATAGCGGCAGTTTGTAATAATCTTGCTCCTGTCATCCCCAGTGGGTGACCAATGGATATGGCACCACCATTTGGATTAATTCTAGGATCATTATCTTCCATTTTTAGCGCTCTAATACAAGCTAAACTTTGGGCAGAAAAAGCTTCATTAATTTCAATAATATCCATCTGATCTAATGATAATCCTGTTCTCCTTAACACCTTTTTAGTAGCTTCTACAGGACCAATTCCCATTATTCTTGGTTCAACTCCAGCAACAGCAGCACCTAGAATTCTAACCATAGGTGTTAAGCTATTTTTGTTAGCTGCATATTCATTTCCAATTAATAGGGCTGCGGAGCCATCATTTAGCCCAGATGAGTTCCCAGCAGTAACTGACCCATTTTCTTTTCTAAATGCTGGTCTTAGAGAATTTAATTTCTCAATGGTAGTTTTTGATTTAATAAATTCATCTTTTTCAAATATGATATCATCTTTCTTTCTTTGAGGAATGGTTACAGAACATATTTCTTTTGACAATCTTCCACTTTCATATGCTTTNGTTGCTTTCATCTGAGAATTATAGGCGAATAAGTCCTGATCTTCTCTTGAAATTCCATATAAATCTACTAAATTTTCAGCGGTCTGACCCATTCCATCAGTTCCATAAACTTTTTCCATTTTTGGATTAATAAATCTCCACCCAAAACTTGANTCATGCATTTGAGCATCTCTCCCAAATGCTTTAGAAACTTTTGAAATTACCCAAGGACCTCTTGTCATATGTTCAACTCCTCCTGTAATAAATAAATCGCCATCACCAAGGGAAATTGCTCTATAAGCATTTATAGTTGCAGCCAGACCTGATGAGCATAGTCTATTAATTGTTTCTCCCCCAATACTAAATGGAAGACCAGCTAATAAAAGAGCCATTCTTGCAACGTTTCTATTGTCTTCTCCTGCTTGATTGGCACACCCTAAAATAACATCTTCTACATGCTCCCAATCAGTCTTATTATTTCTTTTTATCAGTTCTTTTATAGTGTGAGCTGCTAAATCATCTGCCCTAACATTACTTAACGAACCTCCAAAGTTTCCAATTGGAGTTCTTATAGCATCGAATATATATACTGGTTTCATTAATTTTTTTTTAAAGTTAACTCAAATATGAATCAAATTTAAGTTTTAATTTATGACCAAACTTTATTGGTGAAATGAACTGTACCAATAAAATTTGCAATTTTTTCATGGTTTTGATTAATTAAATCAATATTGAAATTATTTTTATCAATTTCTGAATGATGGCATTTGGCAGTGATAGTATCATTAATATTTACCATTTTAATAAATTTAATTTCTGCAGATTTAGTAAGAGAGATTTTCCCGTAAGAATTGGCTGCAAAAGCTAAACAACTATCAGCAATGCTGAAGCAGATCCCCCCGTGAGATAGATTAAATCCGTTGGACATCTCTTTTGTAATGGTTGTTTTTAAACTACAAGAACCTTTTTTAATGCTAATAATGTCCAAATTCAGCCATTTACTAAATGAGTCTTTAGAAATCATTTTTTCGACTATTTCTTCTGGTGTCATTATTTATTTAATTGAAGNAGCGTTTTTTAATCCAGCTTCAATTAAACTTAAGAATATTGGATGGGGATTTTCAACAGTACTTTTATATTCTGGATGGTATTGAACCCCTATAAACCATGGATGGGTTGGTATTTCAATAGTTTCCATTAAATTATTTTTTATGTTCTTTCCAGAAAAAATCATTCCATTTGATTCAAATTCATTCTTAAATTGATTATTAAATTCAAATCTATGTCTATGTCTTTCGTGTATCGTTTTCTTAGAATAAATTTGGTGTAATAAAGTGTTTTGTTCAATGTCACATTGGTAAGAGCCTAGCCTCATGGTTCCCCCCATTTTTTCAAGTTGCTTTTGTTCTTTCATCATGCTAATAACAGGGTATTTTGATTGAGAATCAATTTCTATTGAATGGGCATTTTCCATTTTTAAAACATTTCTAGCAAATTCTATAACAGCACATTGCATTCCTAAGCAAATTCCTAGAAAAGGAATCTTTTTTACTCTAGCATATTCAACAGCTTTTATCTTTCCTTCAATTGCTCTGGATCCAAATCCTGGTGCAACAATGATTCCATTTATACCTTTTAACAATTCTCCACAATTTTCATCTTCTAATTTTGATGAGTGAATCCAATGTAAGTTTACCTTAGTTTTATTTTTTGATCCTGCATGAATTAATGATTCAGCAATAGAAATATAGGAATCCTTAAGCTCAACATATTTGCCAATTAATGCAATATTTATTTCTTGTTTAGGAATTTGCAGGTTATTTAAAAATTCNTTCCATTTTTTCAAGTCAGGCTCTATTCCATGATCTAGTTTGAGTTTTTGACAAACAACAGCATCTAATTTTTCTTTTAACATTAGTAATGGAACTTCATAAATAGAATTAGCATCTATAGATTCAATTACACATTCTTGTTCAACATTACAAAAAAGTGCAATTTTTTTTCTCAATCCATTATCAAGATGATACTCTGTTCTACAAACTAAAATATCTGGTTGAATTCCATACTCTAATAATGTTTTAACAGAATGCTGAGTTGGTTTAGTCTTCAGCTCTCCAGATGTAGATAAGTATGGAATAAGGGTTAAATGGATAAATAGTACGTCTTTATTTAAATCCCATTTTAATTGTCTTATAGATTCTATAAAAGGTAAAGACTCAATATCTCCAACAGTTCCACCAATTTCAGTTATAACAACGTCATAGTTTTCATCTTTTCCAAGTTTGAGTATATGTTCTTTAATTTCATTAGTTATATGAGGAATAACCTGAACAGTCTTACCTAAATAATCACCTTTTCTCTCTTTATTAATTACAGACTGATAAATTTTTCCAGTTGTTACATTATTATTTTGAGAAGTTGAAATATTCAAAAATCTTTCATAATGACCTAAATCTAAATCTGTTTCAGCACCATCATCTGTAACATAACATTCTCCATGTTCATATGGATTTAGTGTTCCTGGATCTACATTTATGTAAGGGTCAAGTTTCTGGATGGTTACATTAAATCCTCTAGCTTGAAGTAGCTTAGCTAACGAAGCAGATACAATTCCTTTTCCAAGAGAAGAGGTTACTCCACCGGTAACAAAAATATATTTAGTTGAAGATGACATTCCGCATAAAGATTTTAATACGGGAATTAAAGTTACTATTTAATTTCAATAGTAAATGAAAAATAGAAGTTAAAATTTCCAACTGACTCCAAGACTTGGAAGCAGTGGGAGTTGATATACTCTTTCAGTGGTAATTCTATCCACATAGAAAATATTTTTTCTCGAATAAACGTTAGTAACACTCATAGTGATATCTATTGTTGATTTTTCACTAAGTTCGATATGTTTTTTAATCGCTAAGTCTAATCTATGATAGGAGGATAACCTACCTTGATTTAAGTCAGCGTATATTATTCCAAGTTGATCATCATTAGCAGTGGTAATATTTGTATTGATTCCCTGAGAGTAATCAATTGTATGATAATAGCCTTGGGTTTGTGTAAAAGGTAGTCCACTTCCAAAGTTCCATCTCGCATTTACTTCCCATCCATCGCCAAAATTCTGAGTTCCTACTAAGTTGATATTATGTCTTCTGTCAAATAATGGAGAGTAAGTTCTTATTCCATCCCACCTTGTAACCTTTCCAATTGAATAAACTACCCATAAATAAGTTTTATCATTATCATACTTTAAAACAAAATCGGTACCGTATGCATCTCCAGTTTCAATTATGAAATCCTTTTTAAGTACTTCTTCTACATCGTCTGTTTCTTCATATAATTTATTTCTGTTTATATTACTTAACTGATTAAACCATTTATAATAACCCTCAACGTTAAGAGTTAGATGTTTAGCTAAATCAACTTCAAACCCAAAAATTGCATGAGTAGCTTTTTGTAAAGAGTGTTTTCTTGCTACAGTTTTACCATTATCCAGCTTGATAGAATCTTGTAAATTGTCGGGTCCAGCAAGAAATCCGTAAAATAAATTAACAACATCTCTATCAGAATTAGCAGAAATTAAGTTTTGTGAATAAACTCCAGAGGCAGCTTTTATTCTAAATTTTTCAGAAATATTGTATTTGAGGCCAATTCTTGGCTCTGGTGAAAAATTTCTAAGTGATGCATAATATTGAGCTCTAAAACTTGGATTTATGACCAAAAGTCCTTTAATTATTTTACTGTCAATATAACCAGCAAGTTCAGTTGTATTATTTTTTTGTTCAATTTTTCTGCCCACACTATTGAAGAAATTAAAATCTGTTGTAAATCCGTTAACTTCGATTCCATATTTTATTTCATTTTCTCCAAGAAAATATTTAAAATCAAAACCTAAGTTAAATCCATTTATCCTACTTTCTCTAGGGTTTAAAGTATCTCCTTCATTAATTGGATCAAGTTCAGATAAAGAAATTTTATAATCACTAACGTTAAACTTACCCATTATTAAAGCTGGAGAACTTGCAGGTACCACAACAAAATTTGATCCTACTCCCCAAGAATTCCAATTCAAATCTGAAACTGATTTGTATCGAACTCTATCATTATAGCTAAACCCAAAAAAGTTCACCTTGCTACCCGTAACACCATTTACAGATACCTTGCCATATAAATCTGTAAAATTAAATGGTAAACCATTAGAGTCTATGTAGTTATATAACTTTTTAGAAGTTTGTTCGAGATAAGAAGTTTTCCCAGAAAAAATATAAGAAGCTGTAGAATTGCTATTAGTTTCATTTAATTTTTTGATAGGCCCTTCTAATTTGAATTTAGAGCCAAACGGATTAACAGAAATTTTACCAGCATGTCTTTTTTTATTTCCATCAATGGTCGTAATATCCATAATTGATGATATTCTTCCTCCATACATAGCAGAAAATCCACCAGTATATATATCTGCACTTCGCATAATGTCAGTATCAAAAACAGAGAAAAAACCAATAGAATGAAAGGGGTTATATATAGTCATTCCGTCAAGTAATACTTTATTTTGAATTGGTGAACCACCACGGATATACATTTGTCCCCCCTGATCGCCAGTGGTTATAACGCCAGGGGTAGTTTGTAAATATTGGGCAAAATCTGGTTCTCCTCCTATAGCAACAACTCTGGCCATATCTTTTGGAGTAGCTGTAATAACCGACATTTTTACTTCAGTTTTTCTCTCTTCTGCTTCTGCACTATATTCAAATTCATCGAGGACTTCGTCGTTAACCTCCATAAAGAAATTTTTAGTAATAATTTTACCCGACTTTAATTCGATTTCTTCCTCAATAGTCTTAAACTCTATATTAGATATTTCTAAAATAACCTTACCCGGACTTAGCCTATTAATCTGAAAAAAGCCATTTAAATCTGTAGAAGACCCTATTCCAGTTCCTTTTATTTTAACATTGGTTCCAAATGATGGTTCACCAGTTTCCTTTTCATAAACAGTTCCTCTTACGGTAGCATTATTTAGGTAGTGAAATTTAGTTTGTGCATTAAACTCGTTAAATAAAAGAATAGTCAACGAAAGAAATAGTATACTTTTAATTATAATCTTCATATTTCGCTCGAAGATAAAATTATTTTTCTTAATAATGACAGTTATTAATAATGACTTAATAAGAAGTAAATTATTATTAAATAAAAACTATTATTTATCGTATATTGTCTATAAACATTTTTAAAATTGATTGATAACACTAATCATTTTGATTTAGTCTTTACAGGATGGGGTGCAAGCACTTGTATTCTAATGATTGAAATGGAAAAAAAATCCCTCCTTGAAAACCAAAATATTTTAATTATTGAGCCAAGCGATAAACTTGAAAATGATAAAACATTTTGTTTTTGGGCTGAGAAAAATGATGATATATATCAGAATTTTAAATCAATAATTTCTAATAGTTGGACCAGCATCCAGATAAATGACAATAAAAGTTCTATTATTGATCCAGTAGAGTATTTTCACGTAGACAGTAAAGATCTTTACGATTGGACAAGAAATATTATTAAAAAATATAATATTGAACACAGAAGAGAAAAAGTTGACTCAATTGAACAAAATTCTAAAATTAAGATTACAACGACTAATAACAAATATTTTTCTGAATGGGTTTTTGATAGCAGACCTCCTAATTTTAAAAACCTTTTAGATAATCAATTCAATATTTCTCAATCCTTTTTTGGGTTAAAAGTGAATTTTAATGAAAAAGAACTCAATCCAGATGTTTATCATATGATGGATTTTAGAGTTTCTCAAAAAAAGTCTACTCAATTCGTTTATATATTACCTTATTCTAAGCATTTTGCTTTAGTAGAGCTAACAAGATTTGGAAAAGAACTTTTAAAAGAAGAAGAAGCCAAAAGTGAATTAGATATTTTTTTGACAAAATATTTTGGAGATTATGAAATTATGGACTCTGAAAAAGGTATAATTCCTATGAGTTCTGTTTTGCCAAAACAAATTTTAGGAGATAAATGGGTACACATAGGAACCAGAGCAGGTAATGTTAAACCAAGTACAGGATATGCTTTTAAGAATATGTACAATCATGCAAGATTAATTTGTGAAAATGGAAAATTAAAGTCTGCTAAAGTGAAGTCAAATAAAAGATTTCATTTTTATGATCAATTATTACTTATAATTTTAACTCTATGGCCTAAAAATGGAAAATTTATTTTTGAAAGACTATTCAAAATGAAATCAGCCAGATTTGTCCTCAAATTTCTTGATGAGAAAACCTCTTTTAAAGAAGACCTTTCTATGTTCTCAAAATTACAAATAGGTTTGTTTGTAAAGGCTGTCTTATACTGGATTTTTTGGAGGTTTAAAAGTTTAATTTTTCCTTTTTTAATGATTTTATATCTATTTATAGATAGTAGTAATCCAAATAAAGAGATATTTAATTTATCAGATATTAATTTTCTTGTTCTTATAGTTGGAATGTTAACAATTGGAATTCCACATGGAGCATTAGACCATTTGACAGAATCATTAAATAGTAACAATAAAATCACCATAAAATTTATATTTTTTTATATATTAATGATGATTCCAATTTTACTTTTATGGTACTGGATTCCAATCGTTGCATTATTATTTTTTTTAATTTATTCTGCCTGGCATTTTGGAATTACTGAAGCGATAAGCTGGGGAATAAAAAATTCATTTATTGGTTTTTTATGGGGAAGTATGCTTTTTATTTCTATATTTTTAACTCATTATTTAGAGTTTAAAAATATTCTTTCAGTAATGTCTATTTGTATTCCAAATTTATCTTTTGATACTAAATTAATTGGTAATCTAATTTTAATAATACCCTTAATTTTAGCTATTTTTAAGAGAAATATTAATTGGGTTTTAATAATTATATTTTTTTATATATCATCTTCAAATAGTCTTCTTCTAACATTTGGTTTGTATTTTATTTTTGAACACAGTGTTATCGGATGGATGCATCTTAAAAATAAATTGAAACTTTCTCATTTAAAAATGTATTTAAACGCACTACCTTTTAATATTGGAGCCATCTTTTTATTTTTAATTTTCAACTATTTCCTGAATTTAGATTTAAAAAATGCTGTAGTTTATTCCTTTGTTTTTCTTTCTGCTATTAGTTTTCCTCATGTTATTTGTATGCATTTATTTTACAAAAACAAGTACCAACTTTAAATGTATCTTATATCTAAAGAAAACTTATCTGGATTTTTTGGAGTTTTTGTCTTATAAAAAGCCATAATTTTTCTCATATCAAAGTCCTTATTTTCCGAAGTATATATAGGTCCTCCAATTCCTGCAGTTTTAGTTCTATAATCTAAATAACCAAAGCAAATAGGTAGATTATTATCTTTAGCAAGGTAATAAAAACCGCTTTTCCATTTGGTTCTCAATGATCTTGTACCCTCTGGAGTAATACCCATAGCAAATTCATCATTTCCTTTAAATAAATCAGTCATAATATCTACATTTCCTCCTTTTTTCTTATTTTTTGTGTCTATTGGTAACCCTCCAAGTGGTCTTATAATTAAATTAAAAGGGAATCTAAACCATTCTTTTTTAATAGTAAATTTGTAAGGGATTTTTAAAATTTTAAAAAGAAAAATTGCATAGAATAAATCCCAATTACTAGTATGAGGTGCCCCAATTAAAACACATCTTTTATATTCTTTTGGAACATTTTCATCAATTTTCCAACCCAATATTTTTAACAGAATTCTATACACTTATTTTACGAACAAGATATTTCCATTAAAATAGTGCAAATTATTGCGCCAACTGTCCCAACTGCATATCCAACTACTGCAAGTAATACTCCGACAGTTGCAAGGGATGGGTGAAATGCCGAAGCTACAATTGGTGCAGAAGCTGCTCCTCCTACATTTGCTTGACTGCCTACAGCTAAGAAAAAGTAAGGTGCTTTTATAAGTTTAGCAATCAATATTAAAAGTACTGCGTGAATCAACATCCAAACAAATCCTATAGATATTAAACCTAAATTATCAAATATCATTGTGAGATCCATCTTCATTCCAATAGTGGCAACAAGAATATAAATAAATACACTTCCAAATTTACTTGCGCCTGCTCCCTCATAGTTTTTAGCTTTTGTAAAGGATAGTAAGATGGCAATAATTGTAGAAATACTAATAAGCCAAAAGAACTTAGATTCTAAAAAAGTAAATACATTTCTTGTACTTGCACTATCAATAGTAGAAATATAATTCTTAAAGGAAGGGCCCAGAAATCCAGAACAAAAGTGTGCAAAACTTACAGTTCCAAAAGCTATTGCCATAATAATTATTATATCAGTTAGGGTAGGGTTTCTTTTAACTTTTTTTGAAAAACTAGAAACCTTTTCTTTAAGGGATTCAATAGAAGAGTTATCAGCATTTAACCATCTATTAATTTTATCTGATTTACCAATTCCTATTAATATAATAGACATCCAGATATTGGCTACCACTATATCTACAAATACCATTCCACCATATAATTGCTGATTATAGCCATAAATTTCTAACATTGCAGTTTGGTTAGCTCCTCCACCAATCCAACTTCCAGCTAGGGTTGAAAGACCACGCCAAACAGCATCAGGTCCAATACCACCAACTGTTTCAGGTGAGATCATAGATATTAATAATATAGCAATTGGGCCACCTATAATAATACCAATTGTTCCTGTAAAAAACATGGCCAAAGCTTTCCAACCCAATCCAAATACAGCTTTTAAGTCAATGCTAAGAGTCATTAAAACCAAAGCAGCAGGAAGTAAATACCTGCTTGCAACATAATAAAGATTGGATTTTTGTATAATTAATTCTCCAGAACTATTTACTGTTTCCCATTCGGGAGCAATTATTCCAAAAGAAGTTAGTACAGCCGGTATCAAATAGGCCATAAAAAGACTAGGGACAATTTTATAAAATTTTTCCCAAAAACTTTTTTTAAGAGATTCTGTATAAAAAACCAAACCTAATGCAATTATCAAGATTCCAAAAACAATAGAATCATCAGTAAATAAGATATCTGTTTTCATTATGAGCTATAATACGATAAAGAAATTTATTTTTTATGATATGCTTCAGATAATTTTTTCAACTCATCTCTCAGATTAGTGATTTTTTCATTATTTTTTTGAATCTTAACTTGAAAATTATCAAACATTTTTCCTTTAGTGTTTGAAAAAAAACCTAAATTATTTTCTAACTGTGTTGTTTCTTTTATGGTCTGATTTATTAATTTGTTAATTCTATTTTTTTCGTCTATAAAAGCTTTTTCAGGGTTAGAAGAATTGGACAAAAATGAAACTTTTACAGCTCTTTTTATTTGATGATTTTCCTCACTGGAAAATTTATTATTCGAACAAAAAAGACTAATAATTTCATCAAATTCCTTGCTGATTTCGCTAGATTTTTTTCTTGGAACTTCACCGACTTCCTGAAATCTATTAATAAAGTCCATAATTTTAGAAAAATTAATTTTAGTTTCTTTTTTTATTTCATCTAATAAAGAAATTTTAGACTTAAGATTTTCTTTCTCCTTATTTAAAATGGCGTTTTTATTTTTATTTTTTGCATCAAAGAAATTATCACATTGAATTCTGAATTTTTTCCAAAGTTTTTGTTCAACAAATCTCCCAGAGTGCCCAATGTTTTTCCATTTTTCTTGAAGTTTTTTTATCAACAATGGATTACTATCATTTGCTACATTTTCAACATATTTTTTAGCAGTTTCAATTAATAATAGTTTTGAATTATAATTTTCTTTTAATTGTCCTTTTTCAATATTGAGAATCTCTTTTCTTTTAGCAAAGAACTCATCAAAATAAGATCTAAACTCTTTCCATATTTTATCACTTATATTTCTTGGTACAGGTCCAGTTTTTTTCCAATTTTCTTGCAGTTTTTTGAACTGAGATGTTACGGATTCTAATTTTTTTGAGTTTGATATATCTTCATTTACTAACTTTTTAGCTTCCTGAATTAATTTGTTTTTAATTTCTAAATTTTCTTTTAGACTGGTTTTTAAATTATTATAAAATTCTCTAATTCTTTTGTGAATTAAATTTACTTCAGCCCAATAGTTTTTCTTTATCTCATCCCAGTGCTCTTTAAATGTAGGTCCAATTTCTTCCCATTTGGTTTGTAATAATTTTAATTCTGTCTGAACTTTTTTAATGTCTTTTGTTTTTGCCAGCTCTTTTATTTCATAAATGATTTGATTTTTTAGTGAAAAATTTCTTTTTAAATCATTTTCTTTTAATTCTTTATATATATTAAAATTATAATTGAATGCTTCATTTAGCTTACTAAATTCTCTTTGTAAACTTTGTTCATTTGGAATGGATACATTATCAATTTTATTCCATCTATTTTTAATTTCTTTGATTCCACTTGCTAAATCACTAAGTTTTTCTTTACTATTAATTAAATTTTGAAATTCTTTAAGAATTTGTTTTTTAGTTTCAGTGTTTTTTTTCTCTTCTATTTTTCTTTTTTCTNTTTTTCTTTTTAATTCATCCTTGAAAAGTTTGATAGACTTAATAATTTCAATGTTTTTGGGATCTTTTTCTGGATTTTCTAATTCGTTTGATTCTGATTTATTAAAGTCTTCAATTTCTTTTTCAAGAATTACTTCAAATATTTTTATTTGGTGTTCAGCTTCCTTAATAGCTAGCTCGTTATCTGCCCCAAAAAAGCTATTGATATTTTTTAATATCTCATCTTTATTTAATCCCATTTTTATTTATGTAGATAGATTTTTTAAATTATTCTAGAACTCAGTTTCTATAATTTTAAATCATTTTATTGATTCAATGTTGGAAATTAGTGAATTAACGTAAATTATCTTAAAATAAATTTTTCAAATTTAGCTTAATATATTTTCTTGGAGCGTATTCTTTAATTATATAATATGATGATTTATNTGCTGCAAATGTATCAAAAGATAAATTATCTCTAACTTATTATGATGAATAAATTTTCTCTAATTGTAAAATCTTTAATTTACTATTTTTGCTTCAGATTTCTTAACTACATTTAACACACGTACTGACTTCAGGCATTAATTTTATTCTGTTAATATTTATCTCTTTTTTACATTTCCTACAATTTCCGAAATCTTNCGTTTCTATAAGAGTTAGATTAAATTTAAGTTTTTTTAATTTTTCTTCTGAATTCCTCAACATNCTATCTACAATAGTTTTATTGTTGATTGCATCCATTCTACTAATTCTTCCTATTGAATTTTCTGGTNCAATAGGTTTGGCTAATAATTTTAAATCTGCAATTTCAGTTTTTATTTTAATTATTTTTGTTAAAATGATATCTCTAATTAGAGTTTTATTCAATTTTTGTTTGTTTTTTAGTTTTTTTACTTCCCCTATATAATGGGATATGTACCAACTTAGTTTCAATTGGTCCATTAAATAATTTAATTCTTCTTTTAGGCCTCAGACCAATATGCTTTAAGCTTTCTAAATCTCCACTTAGTATCCATGCATCTGATCCGCTCCAAGAATGTTTGAGTCTTGTACCAATTTTTTCATAAAACAAGTGATTTTTATCTTGAGATATTCTAATATTATAAGGNGGATTAATAATTAACATTGAATTTTCAATAGGTGCCTCTAAATCAAAAAAATCTTTAAGATTGATTTTGCAGATATTATTAGAACATACATTATTCACATTATTTCTTGAAGCTATTATCATCTCATTAAAATTATCAAAGCCCATTATTATTGGCTTATTATCATTTATTTTTTCCAGAGATTTAGCTTTTAATTTTTCCCATAAATTATGGTTGTAATCTTTATGATTCATAAAACCAAAAGATTTTCTTTTTATTGTTGGTGGAATATTTTTTGCAATCATTAATGCTTCACATATAAAAGTTCCAGACCCGCACATAGGATCAATCAAAGGTCTTTTTAAGTCCCATCCACTAAACTTTATAATTCCTGCTGCCAAGACTTCATTTAAAGGCGCAACTCCCGTCATGGTTCTGTATCCTCTTTTAAATAGTGAGTTCCCTGAAGTATTCCAAAGCAAATTCACTTGGTCGTNTGAAATTCTCACTAAAAATTTATGATCTGGGTTTTCCCTATCTACNCTTGGTCTTTTGCCAAGTCTTTTTTTAAACTGATCAACTATGGCGTCTTTTATCTTTAGTGAAGCATATTTAGAATGGTTAAAAAATGGAGAGTTAACTACGCTGGATATCGAGAATGTTTCATGAATAGAAAATTCATTTTCCCAAATAAAATCATAAGCGCCATTGTAAAGTTCATTCTCATTCCTTGCTTTATAATGATGTAATTCTACAAGAACATCTAAAGCAAGTCTACACCATAAGTTTAGCGAATAAATTATTTCTAAGCCTCCATTGAGATATACAGCTCTTTTGCCAATTTCTGGTTTTATATTGGTAATTTGAAAAATTTCTTCNGAAAGAATTTCTTCAAAACCGGCAAATGTTCTTACAATGATTTTCATTTGATTTTTAATTTTCATTATCCTCCATCTCTTCAAAATCTACGTATAGATCATCGTCCATCTCTACTTTTTCAGAACTATTTTCTCCAGAGTTTTTTTCAGTGAATTTTTTCATCATTTCTTCCAAAGGGTTTTCNCTACTTTTTTCAGTTGCTTTACCAGAAATTTTATCAATGATAATTTTAATACTTGAAATTCCTTTTTGAAAAGTAGAAACCATGAAAAAGAAGCCAAAAAAGCCAAAAATGGTTTTTAAAATGGGGGCTTGATAAAGACCTTGAATAGTCTCATTAAACCAAATATTTAACGGGTTTAGGTAAATTATTTCTCCAACCTGAGGAAAGCCTATACAGGCTGTATATACAACCATAGAAACTCCAATAATATGGTTTTCATATTTAAGTTTCTTTGAAATGGAGTTACTAAAATTAAATTTAGATTTTAATCCAAAATTAGTTGCTAGACTAAATAGTGATCTTTTTTTATTTAGCTTACTAGCCATATATATAAATAAAAATAATCCTCCTATAATATATGTAGCGGATACATCATACGCATTGGCACTAATGTTTTGAATATGGTTTAGGCAATTAGTAAAAGTAATATTGCTAAGAATTAAAAATTTTAAAGCTGATAAAACATAATCTAATGGAATATTTTCATTAAATCCAGTTATAAATCCTTTGGGAAGTTTAATTATTAGCCACCAAACCAAATTGTATATTATATATACAATACTTAAATTAAAGATTAATTCTAAAATATTCATCAAGCAAATATAGTTTAATGCTTAATAATTGAATAAATAACAGTAATATTAAGATTTCCCAATTATATTAGTTGTTAATTAAATTTTATTATGAAACTTAAAGTATTTCTTTTATCAATCCTATTTTCATTTCAAGTTCTTGAATTCTATCCTCATGAGGGCATGTGGATACCATCTTTATTAAAAATAATTGAGGGCCAAATGCAAAGCAATGGTTTGGAGCTTAGTGCTGATGACATTTACAGTATAAACAAATCAAGTTTAAAAGATGCTATTGTACATTTTGGAGGAGGGTGTACGGCTGAAGTTGTGAGCAACAAAGGGTTAATCTTAACCAACCATCATTGTGGCTATAGTCAAATTCAACAGCACAGTACAGTTGAAAATAATTACCTGAAGAATGGCTTTTGGGCTATGAATTTTAAGGAAGAACTCACCAATCCAGGTCTTACTGCAACTTTTATAGTAAGTATTAAGAATGTCACATCTGATGTTTTTAAAGGATCCTTAAATGTGGATAATTCTGAACAAATAATTGCTGAAAATATTTTGAAAATTCAAAATGAAGCTAATGAAGCTACTGGCTACAAAAATGTAATTAAACCATTTTATTACGGGAATAAATATTATATGATAACTTCTAAAACTTTTAAAGATGTTAGATTAGTAGGAGCTCCACCAAGTTCTATGGGAAAATTTGGAGGAGATACTGACAATTGGGTTTGGCCAAGACATACCTGTGATTTTTCAGTATTTAGGATATATGCTAATAAAGATAATGAGCCTAGTGAAATCTCATCAGAAAACATCCCATACGAAGCATCAGCTTCACTTGACATCAAAATAAGTGGGATTAAAGAAAATGATTTTAGTATGGTATTTGGATTTCCTGGGAAAACAGAGCAATATCTAACTTCTAAAGCAGTTGATAATTATATCAATCAAATCTTACCTGCAAGAATTGAGATGAGAAAAAGTAGCTTAAAATATATCGATGCAGCAATGGATTTAAGCGAGCTTAATTATATTAAGTATGCATCAAAACAATCAAGAATTAGTAATGCTTATAAAAAATGGATTGGACAAGATATTGGTCTTAGAAAAAAAGAAGCTTTGGAGAAAAAAATAAATTTAGAAAAAAATTGGATTTCTAAAAATCCAGCAAATCAAAATATATTAGATAAATTATTTTTAGTTGAAGAAAAAAAAATCAAGTATCAATTAGCTTACAGTTTATTTATAGAATTATGGTATTATGGTCCAGAAATTATTAGATTTTCAAATGGTTTTAATAAGCTAGAAAAGGAAAAAGATTTTGAAGAAAAGTCTTTGAAAAAAAGGGAAAGTATCAAAAATTACTTCAAAAACTATGACGTAAATGTTGATGAAAATATTTTCAAATCCTTATTGCCAATTTATCTCAAACACTTAGAAGATGATCTAGAATCTCCAATGGTTAATTCATTTATTGATAAACATCAAAACATCAATGACTATGTGGAATATTTATATGAAAAAAGCTCTTGGACATCTTTAAAATCTACTGAAAAAGTTTTGACTAATAATCAAAAAAAGTTTGGTAAAATTCTAATGAATGATCCTGTCTCTAAATTTTCGTTATCGATTTACAATGATTTTAGAAATAACATATTACCAAAATATAGAGAGCTTGAAAAAGAGCATGATCTGCTAATGAGAAGTTATGTAAAAAGTCTAATAGAAACTTACCCTGAAAAAACTTTTTTTGCTGATGCTAACTCAACTTTAAGATTAACTTATGGTAAAGTTGAGGGTTCCTTACCAAAAGATGGAATAACCTATAATTGGTTTACAACTATTGATGGAATTGTTGAAAAATTCAATACTGGAGAATCAGATTACAAAATTCCAAACAGATTATTAGAATTATATAATCAAAAAAATTATGGTAAATATGGATCAGGTGGTACTCTTAATATTTGTTTCCTTGGCTCTAATCACATCACAGGTGGAAATTCCGGAAGTCCAGCTTTAGATTCTAAAGGCAGATTGATAGGAATTAATTTTGATAGAACTTGGGAAAGTACAATGAGTGATATATTATTTGATGAAGCTATTTGCAGAAATATAATGGTTGATATTAGATATATATTATGGGTTATAGATATTTATGCAGGGGCAGGTCATTTGATAAGTGAAATGAACTTGGTAAAAGATTAATTACTAATCCCCAATATAATTAGGGCTTCTTTTATTTAAGAAAGCACTAACACCTTCTTTGTAGTCCTTGGTTGAAGCTGCAATAGTTTGTAATTCTTTTTCCAAATCCAATTGATTTGCTAAATCGTTTTCATAGCTTTTATTAAGTAAAGTTTTAATTAGGCCAATTGATTTGGTTGGCATTAAAGAAAGTTTTTTTGCAAAGCTGAAAGTTACGTCATATCCACTCTCATCTTCAACGCTTTTATAAATCATTCCAATTTTTTCAGCATCTTCTGAAGATATTTTTTCTCCGCTAAACATCAATCCCATGGCTTTTTGTCTTCCTATAATTCTTGGAAGATAATAGGTACCTCCAGTATCGGGAACTAATCCAATATTTATAAAGGACTGAATAAATTTAGCAGATTTAGCTGCAAAAGTAACATCACAACAAATGGCAAGATTTGCACCAGCACCAGCTGCAACGCCATTAACAAAACAAATTACAGGCTTTTTAATAGATTTTATTTTTTTTACTAACGGATTGTAGGTGTGATCAATAATTTCATTTATTGGGGGACCATCATTTTTAGTGGCCTCTTCTAAATCCTGTCCAGCACAGAATGCTCTTCCAATTCCACTCAAAATTATAGCTCTAATATTTTGATCATTATTACATTTTTCCAAAGCATGTAAAACTTCATCTGCCATTTGAAAATTAAAACTATTAAGTACATCGGGTCTATTTAGTTTAATTTCAGCAATATGATTAACTGTATTGTGCAAAATATTATAGTATTTCATTCTGTATTTTATAAGTAAATAGTAAACAACATTTATCGTTAAAAAAAAATTAACGAATTTCGTGGAAATTTAATAATAAATAAAATGGCAAACTTCTTTTCGGTTAAAGTAAATGAAATTCACAAACAAACCCATGACTCCGTTTCACTTTCATTGGATGTTGGTAATGAAAATTTAAATAAATTTAAATTTGTTCCAGGTCAATACATTACCATAAGGGCTAATATTAATAATGAAGATTGTAGAAGATCATATTCAATTTGTTCCTCTACAAATGAAATTTTAAAGGTTGCTGTTAAAAAAGTCTATAAAGGAAAAATGTCTACCTATATTAACGAAAATTTAAA
>NYYE01000002.1 GCA_002686655.1 Crocinitomicaceae bacterium
CGTCCAAACAAGGAACAACTAAGATTTCTACATGTTTATTTTGTGTTTAATTTTCGAAATAAATCTGAGCACAAACACCCTAACCTACCCTTAGTCTCTTAAATTTTAGTTGATGCACCAAGACTTTACATCACTTAGTTCAGACCAACGGTACCCGGTTACCATGACCGCTGAACAGGTAGTCATGGCTGGGTAGCTTGTCTTACAAATCTAATCTGCAAGATTAAGCTTAATCACTCAGTGATTAAGCTGCAAGCCTGTAGTTGTTATTGTCGTTTATAGACTGGTGAATTCATTTTTACGAGAGTATCCACAACACTCGACATGCTTACTTAACCATTTCTCTTGCTGTCAAATCCAAAGTCGGCCCCATATAATTAAGTGCTACAAAATTACGCAAATTATCATCGTTTCAAATGTTATATTTGTTCAAAATTTAGATGATTTGAAAATTGGATTAATTAAAGAAGGCAAAACACCACCAGACAAAAGAGTTCCTCTTTCTCCAAAACAGTGCAAATGGATAAAAGATAATTATCGCCATCTTGAGCTGGTTGTTCAAAAAAGCCCAATTAGAAAATTTAAAGATGAAACTTATGCTGCCTTAGGACTTACCTTAGTTGATGATGTCAGCGATTGTGATGTTCTTCTTGGAGTTAAAGAAGTTCCTATTGAAGATTTAATTCCCAACAAAAAATACTTTTTCTTTTCCCATACCTTCAAAAAACAACCTTACAATAGAAAATTACTTCAAGCCATTATCCAAAAAAATATTCAGTTAATCGACTGGGAAACCATTACCAATGCTAAGGGAGAAAGATTAATTGCATTTGGTCGTTTTGCGGGTATTGTAGGCTGTTATAATGGATTATTGGGATATGGCTTAAAAAACAACAGTTATGCTCTTAAAAGAGCTCATTTATGTGAAGACCGAGCTGAAATGGAAAATGAATTGGCTAATCTTCAACTTCCTAGTAATTTTAAATTAGTGATAACAGGCGGGGGTCGGGTGGCAGGAGGTGCTCTAGAAGTAATTGCAAAAACAAATATCCAAAAAGTATCTCCCGAAGATTTTATTGCCAAAGAATTCAACTTTCCTGTTTATACTCAACTGGATGTAGAAGATTATGTTAAAAGAGAAGATGGAAAACCTTTTATAAAAAGCGAATTTTATAAAGATCCAACAAATCATTCTTCTTCCTTTATGAACTATGCAGAAAAGGCTAGTTTGTATGTGGCATGTCATTACTGGGATAACCGAGCTCCATATATCTTCTCCAGAGAAGATGTGAAAAATCCTAACTGGAATATAAAAATAGTTGCCGATGTTAGTTGCGATATAGATGGCCCTGTAGCTTCCACCTTGAGACCCTCTACTATCGAAAATCCTTTTTATGGCTATAACCCTACATTAGAAAAAGAGGTTGATTTTAATAATGAAAATGCTGTTGGTGTCATGGCTGTAGATAACCTTCCTTGTGAACTACCAAAAGATGCCTCGGAAGAATTTGGAAAAATGTTTATCAATCATGTACTGGAACCATTAACAGGGAATGACACTGAAGATATAATCTTCAGAGCTTCTGAAACAATTAATGGAAAGCTAACTCCCCATTTTAAACACCTCCAAGACTATCTTGAAGGAAAAGATTAAATATTTTTAAGATCAGATATGGTTTGAGTAGGATTTTCAGATTTAAATACAAAACTTCCTGCTACAAGTACGTCAGCTCCACAATCTATCAGCTTCCTAGCATTTTTAGAAGTAACTCCTCCGTCAATTTCAATTTTAGTATCTAATCCAGCTTTTACAATCATACTCTTAAGCTTCTCTACTTTTCGATAAGTTCCTTCTATAAATGCTTGCCCTCCAAAACCTGGATTAACGGACATCATACATACTAAATCTGTTTCTTCTAATACTGGTTCTAACTGTTCAACAGCAGTATGAGGGTTCAATGCAACACCAGCTTTCATTCCTTCTTGCTTAATAGCTTGGAGGGTTCTATGTAAGTGTTTTGAAGCTTCAATGTGAACAGTTAAAATATTGGCACCCACGTTTTTAAAGTCTACTATATAACGTTCTGGTTCAACTATCATTAAATGAACATCCAATGGCTTTAAAGTGTGTTTATTAATGTATTTAATTACTGGTATTCCAAAAGAAATGTTAGGAACAAACACACCATCCATCACATCTAAATGATACCAATCAGCCTCGCTAGAATTAATCATTTCACATTCTTTTTGAAGATTGGCAAAGTCGGATGCCAAAAGTGATGGTGCAATTAAGTGACTCATTTATTATGGTATTTATACCACAAAGAAAATAAAACTTAAGTAGTAAATAGAAATTATCCTAAGTAAGATTTCAACAACTTACTTCTCGATGTGTGTTTTAGCCTTCTAATAGACTTTTCTTTAATCTGACGAACTCTTTCTCTAGTTAAATCAAACTTCTCACCTATTTCTTCTAATGTCATAGGGTGCTTTCCACTTAGACCGAAGTATAAACGAATAACATCTGCTTCTCTTGGTGTTAAAGTAGATAAAGAACGTTCTATCTCTCTTCTAAGAGATTCATTCATTAACTGCTTGTCAGGTTTAGGTGAAGAATCAGAAGACATAACCTCATACATATTATTGCTATCCTCAGAATCTTTTAAGGGAGCATCCATAGAAAGATGACGACCATTATTTTTAATTGATTGCTTAACCTCTTCAATAGTAATATCTAAAGATTCAGCTATTTCCTCTGGAGTAGGAGGTCTTCCATACTTTTGTTCTAAATCAGAAAATGCTCTATTAATCTTATTTATAGAACCAATTTTATTTAATGGCAATCTTACAATTCTAGATTGTTCAGCTAACGCTTGAAGGATAGATTGTCTAATCCACCAAACGGCATAAGAAATAAATTTAAACCCTCTTGTCTCATCAAATCTTTGAGCAGCTTTAATCAAACCTAAATTACCCTCATTTATAAGATCTGGCAATGTAAGACCTTGATTTTGATATTGTTTAGAAACAGAAACAACAAAACGTAAATTAGCTTTTACCAATCTTTCTAATGCAGGATGATCGCCTTCTTTAATTTTTTTAGCTAACTCTACCTCTTCCTCAGCAGTAATTAGATCTACCCTACCTATTTCCTGAAGATACTTGTCTAGAGAGGCTGTTTCTCTATTGGTAACCTGTTTTGTTATTTTAAGTTGTCTCATTTATTTATTTATAGTCTCTAAACGTTAATTTGGTTAGAAGTTACATTTACGTAAGCAAGCTATCTAAAGTTACGTTTTGTCAAAAGTAATCATAAAACCCACATTACGTGGGCTTTACAAAAAAAATTTAATCGTTTGATGGAGGAGCTGGTTTCTCTATTAATGCTTTTCTAGAAATCTTTAACTTTCCATTTTTTGGGTCCTTGCCTATAACCTTTACTTCCATAACATCACCAGGTTTCATATACTCATCTACCTTCTCTACTCTTTTATGATCTATTTCAGAAATGTGTAATAAAGCATCTATTCCTGGAAGAATTTCTAAGAAAGCACCAAAAGCAACAATATTTTTAACCTTTCCTTCATAAGTTTCACCAACTTCAGCTGTTGGAGGATATGCAATTAAGTTAATTCTTCTCATCGCCTCATCCATTCCTTCTTTTTCTTCAGCAAATACTTCTACATTAGCCATTCCGTCAACTGCATCACCAATTCCAATTGATGTATTCGTTTCTGCCTGAATAGCTTGAATAGTTTCTCCACCTTTCCCTATAATTCCTCCAATGGCATCTTCAGGAACAGAAATATTTTCTATTCTTGGGACATGTGCCTTGAAGTCTTCTCTAGGTTCAGATAATGTTTTCATCATTTCCCCTAGAATATGCATTCTTCCGTCTTTAGCTTGACTCAAAGCTTCTTCCAAGACTTTATAATCTAAACCATCCACCTTAATGTCCATTTGACAAGCAGTAATTCCTTTTTCAGTTCCAGTCACCTTAAAGTCCATGTCTCCTAAATGATCTTCATCTCCAAGAATATCAGACAACACGGCATATTTTCCATTCTCATCTTGAATTAAACCCATTGCAATTCCTGAAACAGGTCTCTTTAACTTGATTCCTCCATCCATTAATGCTAGAGTTCCAGCACATACAGTCGCCATAGAAGAAGAACCATTAGATTCTAATATCTCCGAAACCAATCTTATGGTATATGGATTCTCTGGTTTTCCTGGGATCATTGGCTTGAGAGCTCTTAAAGCCAAATTACCATGACCTATTTCTCTTCTACTAACACTAAATCTCATTCTAGCCTCACCTGTAGAAAAGGGAGGGAAATTATAATGTAACAAAAAGTCTAAATCATCTTCAGCTAAAGCACCATCTTTTCTTTGCACATCTAAAGTACTTCCTAATGTCAAAGTAGTAAGTGACTGTGTTTCCCCTCTTGTAAATAAAGCTGAACCATGTACAAATCCTGGTAGATAACCAACCTCTGAAGAAATTGGTCTAATTTCAGTTGTTTTTCTTCCATCTAACCTAATCTTCTCATCAAGAACAACTCTTCTTACTGCTTCTTTTTGAGTAGATTTAAAATACTGCCCTACTAAAAAGCCGAATTCTGTCATATCTTCTTCTGACATGGTGGCTTTAAAATCTTCTTTTATAGCTCCAAACAATTCTGCTCTTTTATGTTTATCAGCTAAACCTTGCTTAGCAACATCATAACATCTTTGATATGAAAAATCATAAATACTTTTTCTCAATTCTTCATTGTGAGTCTCATGAGAGTATTCTCGTTTAGGATTGGCTTTAGCGACTTCTGAAGCGATATCTAATTGCAATTGACATTGCTCTTTTATTACAACATGAGCAACCTTAATAGCTTCCAACATTTCAGCTTCTGAAACTTCGTTCATTTCACCTTCTACCATTACAATACTATCCAATGTTCCTGCAATCATCATATCCATATCGGCACTCTTCATTTCTTCAAACGTTGGATTAATAGAGAATTCTCCATCAATTCTAACAATTCTAACTTCTGATACAGGGCCATTAAATGGAATATCAGAAACTGCTAAACATGCAGAAGCAGCTAAACATGCTAATGCATCAGGCATATTTTCTTTATCTGAAGACATTAATTGCATCATTACCTGAGTTTCCGCATGGTAGTCATCAGGGAAAAGGGGTCTCAAAGCTCTATCAACTAATCTCATTGTTAATATTTCTTCATCGGAAGGTCTTGCTTCTCTTTTNAGAAAACCTCCAGGAAACTTACCAGTTGACGCAAATTTCTCTCTGTAATCAACTGTAAGGGGCATAAAGTCCACACCATCTCTNACATCTACATTAGCAACAGCTGTTGCAAGAATCATCGTATCTCCCATTCTTACCACTACAGAACCATCAGCTTGCTTNGCTAACTTTCCTGTTTCAATGGAAATTTCTTTTCCATTTGGAAGACTCATTTTTTTAGTTATTATATTCATTTTTTTAGTTTAAATTTTACAAAAAAAGGACCATTACGCGCACGCAATAGTCCCCCCAAATACATTTTCTAAAGTCTACTACCTTCTTATTTTTAGTTTTTTGATAATAGCTCTATATCTTTCGATATCTTTATTTTTTAAATAATCTAGTTGGTCTCTTCTTTTTCCAACCAGTCTAATCAATGACCTTTGAGTATTAAAATCTTTTTTATTGGTCTTTANATGATCTGTTAAATGCTTGATTCTATGAGAGAATAAAGCTATTTGTCCCTCTGCTGATCCGGTATCAGACTCCCCCTTACCGAATTTCTTAAAAATATCTCTTTTTTTACTTGAATCTATATACATGTCAACACTATTTTAGTTATTGTTATGCTAATCGGCTGCGAATATAAGTCATTATATTAATAAATAAACTAAAAAATTAATTATTTAAATATAAATCCTACCCTTAACATCCCTAAACCAGAGAATAATAGAGTTGAAGATGAATTTTTAGGNGTATCTACAGAAACACTTGAGTTACCTGAACTGTCGAAAATAGTTTCATATGTACGATTTTGATAGGTTGTTTTAATAAGCATTAACCCAAACTCAGTTCCTATGTATATATTTGGCTTGATATAATATTCTCCCCCCATAAATAATCGAACTCCTAAGCTTTGAACTGGCTGTTTGTAATTATAATTAAAATTAGAAATATAAGTAACTGAGTCCGTTCTAGATCCATATTCATCATTTCTCCCAAAACCAAATAATCCCTCAATTCCAGAATAAATTAAGGTATTTGCTAATTTCTTTTGCGCTTCATATCCTATAGAAAATTGATACATAGAGCTAATTTTATCAACTGAGCCAACTCCCTGACCACCTGACTCATATATTTCTTTATAGTCTACTTTTCGTTGAAAGTTTGTATTCAATCTTAGAGCAGATTTTTCATTAAAATTCAAACGTATTTTAAACTGAGGTCTGTANTTGTCTCCATTAAAACTAGGATAAACCTGTCCTTCAAAAGAAAGCCAATTATCTTTATCATTAATGGTGTCTTGACCAGAAACAGTAGTCAATAAACTGCTAATTAAAATTAAATTAGTAATAGATAATAAAAACTTTTTCATAACAACTATAAATTTAAATAAATTATCTTAAATANCTGACTTTCAATTATTTATATTTTTCAACATTGGCACAAATCTAAAGTCGCCAAAATTAGTTTCTTTAAAATCATCTTCGTTCAAACGTTGAATTAGCTTCATTTGTTGCACTTCACCTTCCCCTACTGGTATGACCATTCTTCCTCCAACTTTAAGTTGTGACTTCAAATCATTTGGAACAAAAGGAGCACCACAAGTTACTATAATACGATCATAAGGTGCAAATACTTTCTTACCAATAAAACCATCTCCAAAAAACAGTTGAGCTCTGTAATTGTTTTGATTTAAAAACAACTTAGCATTTTTAAATAAGGATTTATGTCTTTCTATTGAAAAAACTTTTGCTCCTAGCTGACAAAGCACAGCAGTTTGATACCCAGACCCAGTTCCGATTTCTAAAACTTTACTTCCCCTACTGACAGCCAACAACTCGGTTTGAAAAGCTACCGTATATGGTTGACTAATTGTTTGGTTTTCCCCAATGGGAAAAGCAATGTCTTGGTAAGCAAATTTATCTCTAAAAACAGGGTCAAATAACAAATGTCTTGGAGTAACACTTATTGCATCTAATACCTTTTGATCTTTAATCCCTTTAGACTTTAGTTCTATTATTAGCTTTGAGCAAAGACCTTTAAATTTAATCTCCATAATATAAATACAAAACAAGTAGTATTTACAATATAAAAATAAACTTAGTTAAAATATTGCCAACAATAAATGTTAATAATTAGCGTTTATTATTATACAATTAAATAATAGTTTTCATTTTTAATACATTTGCTGCATGTACAAAATTGGAGTTGTAGGAGCTGGTCACCTTGGAAAAATCCATTTAAAAATTTTACAGAATGCTCCTTTTGTAAATCTGGTAGGTTTTTTTGACAGCGATCCTAAAGTAAGGGAAGAAATAAAATCCAAATTTAATATTAAGTCATTTGATAGCTATCGAGAGTTAATTGATAGTTCGGATATAGTTGACATAGTTACACCTACTCTATCCCATTTCAATTGTGCAAAAGAAGCCCTAAAATNCAATAAGCATGTATTTATTGAAAAGCCTGTTACTCACACTGTCGAAGAAGTTAAAAAACTTATAAAACTAGCTCAAATTTCAGGAAGAAAAGTCCAAGTAGGACATGTGGAAAGATTTAATCCTGCTTTTACAGAGGCTCAAAAACTTATAAATCAACCACGATTTATTGAAGTACATCGTTTAGCTCAGTTTAACTCTAGAGGAACAGATGTTTCAGTTATTCATGACTTAATGATTCATGATTTAGATATTGTATTACATGTTGTTAAATCTCCAGTGAAGTCTATTAACGCTAGTGGTGTGAGTGTCCTTAGCAATACTCCCGATATTGCCAACGCAAGAATAGAATTTATAAATGGATGTGTTGCTAACATCACATCTAGTCGAATGTCCCTTAACAATGTAAGGAAATCTAGATTTTTTCAAAAAAACGCATATGTTTCAGTAGATTTTTTAAACAGGTCTCATGAATTTATAAGATTAGATTCTAATAAAATCCCCTCTGATAAAATTTCTGTAAGCAATCCCAACTTTAAACCTAAAGAAAGCGTGATCATTCAAACTGAAAGTATAAGTACGATAAATCCCATAGAAGAAGAATTAAAATCATTTTTAAATTCCATTGAATCTAATATCAATCCTATTGTAGATTTAAAAGCTGCTCAAATGGCCCTACAATTAACAACAGATGTTATGGAACAAATTACCATGGGGCAAAATTGATTGCTTAGATTATAATAATTAACCTTAATTTCGCGTTTTAAAATCATGAAACGCATCTTCTTTATTTTTTTACTTATTAATCTTAGTTGTCAAATTATTGACAGCCCCGAAAAGGCGCCATCATTTATTCATATTGATGATTTTATATTTAATGTAAGTAATAATAACCAAGGAACTAATAGTGAGAAAATCACAGATGCATGGATATATTTAAATGGAAATCTTGAAGGAGTCTATGAACTACCTGCAACTATTCCTTTACATTATGAAGGTTATAAAAATTTAGTAATTTATCCAGGCATTAAAAGAAATGGGATTGCAGCAGACAGAAAAAAGTATCCTTTCTACTTACCGTTTGACACTATTTGTAACTTAATTCCGGATAGCATTTTAAACATCCTACCAACAACAACCTATGAGGAAGATCTGTATTTTTGGATTGAAGATTTTGAAGATCCTCAGCATAAATTTCAATCTCACACCCTATCTCAAGTAGATTTATCCATTATANAATTTCCTGAGACCTCNCTTTTTGAAGGGGATGCAGGTATCATTAATATGGATAGCAGTCAATATTATTGTGAAATAAGAACGGATGANCTAGATTTCAATCAATTTCCCAAGAATTTAAATATCCCAGCCTATATTGAGCTAAATTATGCAAATAACTACCCCTTTACACTTGGAATACTTCATAAAGACGCTAGTCTACCAGCCTACCAAAAGCAAGCCTTAATAACTTTGATTCCNACTTATGAAAATGAAATACTGTGGAATAAAACCTACTTATTTATTCCAGACGCAACCAGTTTTTTCACCAGTGCTACAGAGTTTGATTTATATATATCTGTAACAAACGATAATTACAATAATGATATTTCAATTTTACTAGACAATTTTAAAGTGATTTTCAGACAATGAAAAAAAAATATTTTTGGAATTTATACTTGTTTTTTGATTTTATTTCTGCTGGATCAAGTTGGGGTTTGTTTAATTACTTTAGAAAAACATATATAGAGAAATATGATTTTGAAGTAAATGANAAGTTAGTAATAAGTACTTTTTTCATATCATTATTTTGGATATTACTTTACTCCATTTTTGGAAATTACAGGAACGTTTATAAAAAATACAGACTTAAAGAAATAACTCAAATAATTTCACAAACATTTATTGGAATTATTTTAATCTTTTTCACTTTTTTGCTAGATGATAATATCAATAGTTACCAAGATTATTACAGTCTTTTTGTAGTTCTTTTCTTATTGCATATAATAATCACTTTTATTCCAAGAATAATCTTAACATCAAGGACGGTCAATCAAATTCATAATAAAAAAATTGGCTTCAACACCATTGTAATTGGAAGCAGTCAAAAAGCAAAAGATACTTATTTAGAGATTTGCAATTTAAAGAAAGCAACTGGCCATTTTATAATTGGCTATGTATGTACAAACGGAGGAAAAGACGTTATTAACGAAACTGGCTTAAAAAAACTAGGAGCGTATAATGAGATATCACAAATCATTAATAATGAAAAAATTGAAGAAGTAATTATAGCAACTGAGCCTAAAGAACATGAGAAAATTAATAGTATTATTAATGATTTAGCAGATTTAAAAGTCGAAATAAAAGTAGTTGCAGATATGTATAGCATACTAACTGGNTCGGTAAAAATGAATTCTATTTTTGGAGCATTGTTAATTTCAGTTAACCCAGAAATGATGCCCTCTTGGCAAAAAACAGTAAAAAGAATAATGGATTTGTTTATTTCAATAATTGCTATCATTATTTTGTCTCCTGTTTTCGTTATTCTAACCATATTTATTAAATCAGGNTCTAAAGGGGAAATCATTTTCAAACAAGAACGTATTGGATTTAAAAATGAACCATTTCAGATTTANAAGTTTAGGTCTATGTATGCTGATTCTGAAAAAAATGGCCCGCAACTTTCTAGTAAGTACGATAGTAGAATTACCAATATTGGAAGATTCATGCGCAAAACCAGACTTGATGAAACTCCCCAATTTTTCAATGTCATAAAAGGAGACATGTCGCTAGTTGGTCCAAGACCTGAAAGACAATATTTCATAAATAAAATTATTGATAAAGCTCCGCACTACAAACACTTAAGCAAAGTAAAACCTGGTATTACCAGCTGGGGACAAGTTAAATATGGGTACGCTGAAAATGTAGATGAAATGATTGCTAGATTAAAGTTTGATTTATTATACGTTGAAAATATGTCTCTTAGTCTTGATGTAAAAATATTATTTTACACTGTTATCATCATGCTCAAAGGATCTGGCAAATAAAGTACTATGAGTTCTATATATTTGTAAAAAAATTTATGAAAAATATTGCTGTAATTGGAGCTGGAACAATGGGTAATGGAATTGCTCATGTATTTGCTCAAAATGGATATAATGTTAATTTAATAGACGTCTCTGAAGAAGCTTTACAAAAAGCAATGACTACCATATCAAAAAATTTAGATCGTATGGTTAATAAAGAAAAAATAACCGTTTTAGAGAAAGATAAAACACTCCACAACTTAAATACTACATCCAACCTTAAAAAAGGATTAGAAAGTGTGGAACTTGTTATTGAAGCTGCCACAGAAAATCTTGATATAAAACTATCTATTTTTAAAGAAATTGATTTACTAGCTCCAAAGAGTTGCATATTAGCAACCAATACTTCATCTATATCTATTACTAAAATCGCAGCTCACACAAATAGAGCTGATAAAGTTATTGGAATGCATTTTATGAATCCGGTTCCAATTATGAAATTGATAGAAATCATAAAAGGCTACTCAACATCTAATGAAACTCTTGAAACCATCATGAATTTGTCTAAAAACATTGGTAAATCTCCTGTCAAAGTAAATGATTTTCCAGGTTTTGTTGCCAATAAAATTTTAATTCCAATGATAAATGAAGCTATTATCACTCTTCATGAAGGTGTTGCTGGAGTTGAAGAGATTGATACTGTCATGAAACTTGGTATGGCACATCCCATGGGGCCTCTCCAATTAGCTGACTTTATAGGGCTAGATGTTTGTTTAGCAATATTAAAAGTGCTTCAAGACGGATTTGGCACTGACAAATATGCTCCTTGCCCCTTACTTGTAAACATGGTTACAGCAGGAAAGCTAGGAGTGAAATCCAAAGAAGGTTTTTATAGTTGGAATCACCAAACGAAAGACCTCATTGTATCAGATTATTTTAAAAACTAATTATCAATCCAATTAATAGATTTATCCATTGANTTGGAGTGCATTGAGTTATAAGATCTAGCAAATGATTTCAAAGAAAAAATAATTTCTTTAGAAGGGCTCATCATATCTTTTTCATAAACAACATTTGTAATTTTAACCATAGGCATATTCGATTTAATATACCTAACGCTTTAAAAAAAGAAATATTGTGAGATTTTATGAATTGGTAAGAATTAAATTTTTGTCAGATACTAATTTTCTAAGATTTATTAAAGCATACCTCATTCTACCTAAAGATGTATTAATNCTTACCCCAGTTTTATCTGCAATGTCTTTAAAACTCATTTGAAGAAAGTATCTCATTTTCACCACTTCCATTTGTTCTTCAGGCAACTCTTCTATAAGAAGACGAATATCTTTCGTAATTTGTTCATTTACCATTACATCTTCAGCAGATTTTTCTTCCAATTTTATCAAATCAAAAATATTAAAGTCTTCTGAAAGATTAGAAGATCTTCCAGCAATTGGCATTTTGGAATTTTTTCTAAAAAAATCTATGACTTGGTTATGAGAAATTCTTAAAATCCATGACAGCAATTTACCTTCATGATTATAATGGTTTTTTTTCAAGTTAGTTATGACTTTAATAAAGACTTCTTGAAATAAGTCATTGGCCAAATCCTGGTCTTTAACCATTTGAAGGATATAAGAAAACACTCTTTGTTTGTACTTATTCAGCAGAGCATCAAATGCTTTGTTATTACCAGAACGAAATTCTTTTATGAGGAATTCATCACTTTCTTTTGAATACATAATTCTACGTTTAGTTGTTTTAAATAAAATTTTCTAAGTAGAATTAATTTATANGCAAGTGATTTTATAATTATTGACAAATATAAGAAACAAATCTATTATCTGAAAACTATTCTATTATTTTAGCAATCTGTTAAAAGACAAATGGGAGTTAAAATCTATAAAAACATAGAAATAATAGGGGCAAGAGTTCATAACTTGAAAAATATTTCTGTGTCAATTCCTAGAAACAAATTGACTGTTTTAACAGGTGTATCTGGATCAGGGAAATCATCCTTAGCTTTCGACACTCTATACGCTGAAGGACATAGAAGATATATTGAAAGTTTAAGTGCCTATGCAAGATTATTTTTAGGAAGAATCGAAAAGCCAGATATAGATGACATCAAAGGGATTTCACCTGCAATTGCCATTGAACAGAAAGTAAACTCTTCCAACCCAAGAAGCACTGTTGGGACTACTACTGAAATTTATGATTATTTAAAGCTGTTATTTNCCAGAATTGGTAAAACATATTCTCCTGTAAGTAATCAATTAGTAAATAAAGATTCCCCTGAAAATATTTTGGATTACATACTTAAACTTCCTAAAGAAGCAAAACTTATGATTTCTTGTCCAATAACAATTCCAAAAGGAAGAACTACGAAAGACCAAATTCAAATTTATTTGCAACAAGGTTATTCTAAAATATGGGATCAAAAAAAAGTGAAAGACTTAGATCATGAAAATATTTCTGAAAACTCTGCATTAATAATTGATAGAATAAAAAATGATGATAATCCCGAAAATCAGTCTAGAATTCTTGATTCTTTGGAACTTGCTTTTCATGAGGGCAAAGGAACATGTAATATTATTCATATCAAAGAAGANAAATCTTCCTTAAAAAGTTTTAATAATCTATTTATAAAAGATGGCATTGTGTTTGAAGAACCAAGCTTAGATTTTTTCTCTTTTAATAGTCCATATGGTGCCTGTAAAAAATGCGAAGGGTTTGGAAAAGTTATGGGAATCGACTCAGATTTAGTTATACCCAATCCTAACTTAAGTATTTATGATAATGCTATTGTATGTTGGAAAGGTGAAAAAATGAGTGTTTGGAAAGAGGAGTTAATATTAAACTCTCATCATTTTAATTTCCCTATTCATGAACCCATTAGAAATCTTTCCAAAGATAATTTAGAATTAATCTGGGAGGGAAATCAATACTTTAGAGGTTTAAATTCATTTTTCAAATACTTAGAAAGTAAATCTTACAAAATTCAATATCGAGTAATGCTATCTAGGTATAGAGGAAAAACCGCTTGTAGTTCTTGTAATGGAAATAGATTAAGGGCTGATGCTAATTATGTAAAAGTTGGCCAAAAGTCAATAAGTGATATTAACAATATGACTATAAGTAATGCCTTATCCTATTTTAAAAATTTAAAACTAAACCAAACTGATGCACAAATTGCTAAAAGAATTGTTCATGAAATAAGTTCTAGATTAAATTATTTAAGTGATGTTGGACTAGGATATTTAACTCTAATGAGAGCTTCAAATACNCTTTCTGGTGGAGAATCTCAAAGAATAAATTTAGCTACTTCCATTGGAAGTTCATTAGTGGGTTCCATGTATATTCTTGATGAACCATCAATAGGGTTACATACCAGAGATAGTCAAAAGCTTATTAAGGTTTTAAAAAAATTAAGAGATGTGGGAAATACGGTAATTGTTGTAGAACACGATGAAGAAATGATGAAATCTGCTGATATGATTATTGATATAGGTCCCGAAGCTGGTAGACATGGAGGTGAAATAGTTTTTAAAGGAACTCATGATCAACTTATTAGCTCTAAAAAAAGTTTAACAGCCAAGTACCTCTCCGGAAAACTTTCTATTGAAGTTCCAAANGTCAGAAGAAAACCAAAAGATTTTATCATTATTGAAGAAGCTTATCTACATAACCTAAAAAATATTACCGTTAAAATCCCTCTNAATCAAATATGTGTGATNACTGGTGTAAGCGGAAGTGGGAAATCAACGCTGATTGGAGGAATTTTATTCAAATTTTTAGAAAGATATTTTCTTACAGGATTAGAAAAAGTAAGTCATTGTAAAAACATAAAAGTAAATCTTGATTTAATTAATGGAGTTGAATTAATTAATCAAAACCCTATTGGAAAAAGTTCAAGATCTAACCCTATAACATATACAAAAGGATATGATGACATTAGACAATTATTTGCCAATGAAAATCATGCAAAATCAAAAGGATTTAAACCCGGGTATTTTAGTTTTAATGTAGATGGTGGCAGATGTGAAAAGTGTCAGGGAGAAGGACAAATTACTATTTCTATGCAGTTTATGGCTGACGTTCACCTAACATGTGATGAGTGTAATGGAAACAGATTCAAAGATGAGGTATTAGAAGTGAAATTTAAAAATAAAAATATATCTGAAGTTCTTCAAATGACTGTTGAGGAGGGATTGGATTATTTCAATGAAGACACCACGCTTTGCAAAAAAATAAGAGCTAAAGTACTTGCGCTGAAAGAAGTAGGACTTGAATATATCCAATTAGGTCAAACATCAAATACTCTTAGTGGAGGTGAAGCACAAAGGATAAAATTAGCTTCTTTTTTGTGTCAAAGTAAATCCAAACAAAAAAAGCTTTTCATATTTGATGAACCTACTACTGGATTACACTTTCATGATGTTAAAAAACTAATAAAAGCCTTACAAGATTTAGTAGAAATGGGACATCATGTAATTATTATTGAGCACCATATGGATATTATTAAATCCGCAGATTATTTAATAGATTTGGGTCCTGAAGGTGGAATTAAAGGAGGAGAATTAATATACGAAGGCAACCCTGAAGACTTTATTAAAAACTGTAATAAGAATTCATACACCAAAAAATATCTTAAAGAGTACCTTTAATTAAATAGAAGATTTGGAAATAAATTGGTTCTGATATAGTTCATAATATTGACCTTTTTTTCTTAGTAATTCCATATGATTCCCTTTTTCAACAATTACTCCATCATTCATTACTAATATAGAATCTGCATTTTGTATGGTGGACAATCTGTGGGCTATGATTATAGAAGTTCTTGATTTTGTAATTTCTTCAGTAGCATTTTGGATAAATTCTTCAGATAAAGAATCAATTGAAGAAGTTGCTTCATCAAGAATTAGTAATTGAGGTTGATAAACATAAGCTCTTAAAAAGGCTATGATTTGTCTCTGTCCGGATGATAGAAGTCCTCCCCTTTCTTTAACTTCAAAATCATAACCACCTGGTAATTGATTAATAAATTCATGAACCCCTACCTTCTTAGCTGCTTGAATAACTTCCTTTCTTGAAATTTTCAAATCTCCTATTGTAATATTCTCTAATATAGTCGTATTAAATAAAAACACATCCTGTAAAACAACTGCAATTTTAGACCTGAGTATATTAATATCTATATTTCTAATATCTAAATCATCAATCGTTATTTTTCCTTTTTGAAATTCATAATATCTTGAAATTAAATTAATTAATGAAGTTTTTCCCGCTCCTGTTGGACCAACTATTGCAACTGTTTCTCCAGGATTAACTGTAAAACTTAAACCTTTAAACACTGGGTTAATATCATTATATGAAAAGTGAACATTATCAAATTTAATATGACCCTTGAATCCATCAGGTTTTAAGTTATCTTTTTGAAATATGAAATCTTGACTATCAATTAGTTCAAAAACTCTCGATGAACCAACCATTCCCATTTGCAAAGTATTAAATCTATCTGCTAACATCCTAATGGGTCTAAAAAGCATACTGATGTAAAGGATAAATGACATCATTTCAGTAGTGACTGTTCCATAGTCAACTCCACCATATGAAATTGACCAAACACTGTATAATACTAATAATGCTATAGAAGTTGCACTTAAGGTTTCAACAACAGGGAAAAATATGGAATAAGCCATTATACCTTTTATGTGAGCTTTTTTATGAGCCTCATTTATTTTACTGAATTTTTTAGATTCTATATCCTCTCTACTAAATATTTGTACAATATTCATCCCTGTTATATGCTCTTGAACGAAGGAGTTTAAAGAAGAAATTTGCTTTCTCACTTCCTGAAAAGAATTTTTAATAGCCTTTTTAAAAATATTAGTACTGAAAATTAATATAGGAATTGGTATTAAAACTATTAAAGTAAGTTTCCAATTTATGTAAAACATAAAACATAGCACACCTCCTAATTTTAATAAATCTCCTAATATAACCAGTATACCTTGCGAAAAAATATCAGCTATAGTTTCCATATCACTTACAGATCTAGTCACGAGCATTCCTATTGGATTTTGATCGAAATACTTCAATTTCAATTTTGTGATATGTTTAAATAGTTGATCTCTTAAGTCTTTAACTACCCGTTGACCTAAGTCACTCGAAATGTAAGAAACAGCAATTAACATTATAGATTCTATAATTAAAATGCCAACAACCAATAATGCTCCATACAATAAAGATTTTTCATCAGATAATCTTACATAATCCCCAACTAACTTCCCAATAATGTATGGTCTTAAAGGGGATAAAAAAGCAAGTAAAATAGTTAGAATAATCCCATATATTAATAATGTTATATGAGGCTTAGAAACTCCTAAAATTCTTCTAAACAACTTAGAATCCCATGTTTTAGAGTTACTCTTATTCATTTATTTGATAAGCAACATTAACCAAAAAAAGTCCTTTTGCTTTTACAGAAGGACCTGCAGCTGATCTATTTTCAGATTCAATAATATGGCAGAAGTCTTGGATAGAAATTTTCTTTCTCCCAACTAATAACATAGTTCCCACAATAGCTCTTACCATGTTTCTTAAAAATCTGTTAGACTTAATAGTGAAAATAAGTTGGTGTTTTTCCTGCCTCCAAAAAGCCTCAGTAACATTACAAATGAAATTATTTACATCTGTATGAACTTTGCTAAAAGAAGTGAAATCTTTGTAAGAAATTAATTTTTCACAACAATTATTCATTAACCCAATATCTAAATCATATCTAATATAGCTGAATAGTGAATTTAGAAAAGGTTCTTTTTTTTGAGTCAATCTATATTCATAAGTCCTACTAATTGCACTAAAACGAGCATGAAAATCAGAATCAACAATTTGATGACTTTTAACTAAAATATCTGAGGGGAGAACTTGATTAAACTTATATAAAAAATTATCATAGTCGATATCATCTGGAAAATCTACATGAAAAAAAAATTGTTCTGCATGAACACCCTTATCGGTTCTACCACAACCAACAAGATTTATATCATTGAAAGGTCTTATTAAAACACTTAATTTTTCTTGGATTATTTCTTGTATGGTAATAGCATTTTCTTGGATTTGCCATCCATGATAATTTTTCCCATTAAATGCTATTTCAAATAATACTCTTTTCAAATTAGTATTTCAAATGCTTTTTTATGATATCCAATGCGTATTGAAAAGTTTCTTTTGCATTAATATTGGTGCTATCAATTTCAATTGAATTTTTAGGTTTTACTAAGGGACTTTCCTCTCTATTTTCATCATTTTTATCTCTGTAATTTATGTTTTCAATCACCTTTTCTATTGCTATATTTTGCCCTTTTTGTTTAAACTCCAACCATCTTCTGTAAGCTCTTATATTAACTGAAGCAGTTAACCAAAATTTTAAATTTGCGTTAGGAAAAACAATAGAACCAATATCTCTACCATCCATAATTAAATTATTTTCTTTTCCATAAGATTTCTGAATAGATACCATTTTCTCTCTTACAGCTTTATTTTTGCTCACTTGACTTACTAAATTTGATATCTGAATTCCTCTAATTTCCTCCTCTACAATTTCAGAATTTAGCCTTACAAAACTTTTTCCTTTNGAGTTAGGAATAGAAAAATCAATTTTAGCATCATTCATTCTTTCTTTAAAACCTTCTTTTAATTCACCTTCTTTAAAAATTAAGTCAGATCTTAAAAAAAAAAGAGAGATAGCTCGATACATAGCACCAGTATCTATGTATAGAAATTTCAACTCTTCAGCNAATGATTTAGCTAAGGTACTTTTTCCACATCCAGAATGTCCATCAATTGTTATAATAGTATTCTTCATTATTTGCAAAAAAAAAGGCCGTCATAGACAGCCTTTAATTAAAATAATTTATAAAAATTAAATTTCTTCNACCTCTATCATTTCAAAAGGTAAATCAATAATAGCTTCATAATCTTCACCTGCTTCTAACATATCTTCATCATCTTCTTCATAATACCATTTAACAGAAACTTCACTACCAGTTACAGATTCTAGTTTCTTGAATACATCTAAAATACATTTCGATGAACTAGTGTTAAAATATTCAAGTTGAACATTCAAAACCGTAGAACTATTAGGCGACTCCGAATAGGACTCTATCCATTCAATTAGAGGTTTATAAAACTCAATTGAATTTTCTGGAATAGATCTACCTTTTAGTAATAATTCTCCGCTTGAATTAAATTCAACTACTGGTGTTTTTGCAGAACCTTCTTGTTTTAAATCTTCCATAATTTTTATTTTAAAATATTAACTGTTAATGTGAAAAATGAGTAATCATCATCAATTTCTTTAAAGCTGTATTGTAACTTATTTCTTGATTTCTTTGCAATATCAATAAGTCCTAATCCACCACCGCCTTTTTCACTTAATTTACCATTATTCAAGACTTCTTTGTAATAGGCTTTTAATTCATCTCTATCCAAAGAGTTTATATGATCAATTTTATTAGAAACTTCTTCAACATTTTTTGNGTAAATAAAATTGCCTGTTACGATATTATAGGCATCTTCATTTCTACTTATGCTAAAAATAGCAGACTTTTTACTGCCTGAAGCATCCAAAAAATTATCCTTATCAAAGTCATCAATATGATGATATAAGTTTTGTAAACATTCTACTAAAACATTAAAAACTTTCTTTTTGGTAGCTGGTGAATCATTTAAATCAACCATTTTAGATTCCATAATTTGAAAAACAGAATCTAAAAGATCAGATGTAACCGTTCCCTTGAAAGCAAGGAGAACATTATCACGCTCCATTAAATTATATAAGTCAAATGTAGTAGTAGCCATATAACAATAACAAATATAATAAATACTTGAAAGGATAAACAAAAAAAATAAAAGCTTTCTTAAATAAATNATGTATTAGATTTGCCCAATANTTTTTTTTAAAANTGATTGATAATAATGAATGGTTTGTAAATTGGTTTAATTCCAAATATTATCATATTCTGTATGCAGATAGAAGTGATAATGAAGCTCATAATTTCATTCATCAATTAAAAGACCATTTATCACTAGACCCTAGTNAAAAGGTATTAGACTTAGGATGTGGAAAAGGGAGGCATTCAAAAACATTAAGTGAATTTTTTACNNCCCTTGANGGAATAGATATTTCCCAAAAAAATATTGCCTATGCAAAAAGTAATAAATCNAAAAATCAGAACTTTTATTTATCTGATATGCGCGATTTTAAAATGAGTAACTCTTANGGATATATTTTCAACCTTTTTACCAGTTTTGGGTATTTTGAAGACCTATCNGANAACATGAAGGTTTTAGAGAATTGCAACCATCATTTAAATAAGAACGGATTATTGATTATCGATTTTTTAAATGCTAAAAAAATTAAAAAAACAATCAAAAATAATCACGAAATAAAAACAATAAACAACATTATTTTTGAAATTGATAAATACATTCTAAATAATTATGTATTTAAAAAAATTAAAATTTTAGATGGAGATTCTGTTTTGAATTTTGAGGAAAAAGTTCAATTATTTGAATTAGATGATTTTATTAAAATGCTTGAAAAAACAGGATTTAATGAAATTTCAGCGTTTGGAGATTATCAAATGAATCCATACCGCTCTAATAGCAATAGGCTAATCTTGTCTGCTAAAAAGCGTTAAAATGATAGAAATTTTATTTTTTAGTGTACTTCTAACTGGGATATTAACTGAAATAATTTCCAAAAAANTAGAATATTATAAACCCATAATCATATCTTTTAGTGTTGCAATTGTTCTTACCCTACTATGTACACATATTTTACCTGAACTTTTTTCAGAAAACAGTCATAAAGTTGGATNTTTTTTATTAGGAGGCTTTGTTTTGCAAATCTTACTAGAATTACTTTCAAAGGGTATAGAGCATGGCCATGTTCATTTAAATGGTGAAATTTCTAACAAGCAGCTAGTAGTCATTTTCATTGGATTAACAATTCATTCATTTATAGAAGGCATACCTATAAAAACATTAAACGAGGTTGATAGTCATACTCATTATTTAAACTCAGCTTCTTTTTCCTGGGTCTATTTATCGGCAATTCTAATTCACAAATTACCCATTGCTGCAGTTCTTATGATTTTTCTAAAGAGTATTAACTNTAGCATAACCAAGAAAATTATTTTCCTCCTAATTTTTGCAATTTCTTGTCCAGCTGGTGGTTATTTTGGTGATTACCTAATGAAATTTGATGTTTTTAGTGATTGGTCTAATAACTTTCTTGCTATTTCATGTGGAATGTTATTGCATATTACCACCTTATTAATTTTTGAAGATCATCATTCTGGTGGAAAGGTTAAAAATATTATTACTATATGTGCTGGAATAATTACAGGCTTACTTATATTTAGTTTATAATTTTCATAATTAATATCATAAAAAAATCGTATAATATATTATTAATAAGTTATCTATTAGTTGGATTCCACAACCTAACTAATGCTCAAAATAATAATGACTTTATTCAATTTAGCGGGGTTGTTATTTCTCAAGATAGTTTATTACCTGTACCCTATTGTAGTGTCATAAATAAAGAAACTAAAAGAGGAACAATTTCAGATTACTTCGGATATTTTTCATTTGTAGCTCAGAGGGGAGACACACTAGTTTTTAGCAGTATTGGTTTTAAAAAATCATCTTTCACTATCCCTGATACTTTAACGACCAATAAATATTCATTAATTCAAATAATGTATGAAGATACTATTATGCTTAAAGCTGCCGTTATATATCCTTGGCCATCAAAAGAACAATTTGCTAAAGCCTTTGTTGAAACACCAATACCAAATGATGACTATAAAAGAGCAATGAATAACTTATCAAGAGAAAAACTGAATGAAAGAATGCAATTTACTCCAATGGATGGTGCCTTAAATTTCAAATGGCAACAGCAACAAATTCAAAGTAAATTGTATTATGCTGGGCAGTATGCTCCAATTACCCTACTAAATCCTATAGCATGGTCTCAGTTTATTCAAGCTTGGAAAAGAGGTGACTTTAAAAGCAATAAATGATATTAAACAAAAAGTACCGTTCATTTATTTTAATGCTTATTTTTTCTTCCTTAATTTTTGGACAGGAAAATGTAATAATAAAGGGTTCTATAAAAACATCAAAAGGGAAACCAGTAAACAAAGCTAATGTTGTAGTGATTGATACAAAAATTGGTACAACATCTAATAAAAAAGGAGAATTTCAATTCAAAATTGAAAAAAATGGATTCTTTTATTTAGAAGTATCTCATGTTAAATACCAAAAGATTTATAAAAAATTAAATCCTGAGACTGATACTGTAATTTTTATTAGAATGGAGAATAAAGTTCTTCAAACTCATGATGTTGAATACAAAGATCCTGGTAGTTCGACGACAGAAATATTACCAACCATTAATGCCGCTAATATTGCCCTACCTAGCGGAAATATAGAAGGTTTACTTTCTTCTGTTGGTTTTGGAGTAAGGCAAAATAATGAATTGTCTAGTGGTTTTAATGTAAGAGGAGGTAATTTTGATGAAAATTTAATATATGTGAACGGGATTGAGGTTTATAGACCATTTTTAGCTAGGTCTGGACAACAAGAGGGACTAAGTTTTATAAATCCCTCAATGGTAGAAAATATTGTTTTTTCTGCTGGTGGGTTTGATGCTAAATATGGAGATAAATTATCCAGTGTTTTGGATATTTCATATAGAGAACCTATTGATTTTGAAGCCAATCTTTCAACAAGTTTATTGGGAACTCAGTTACAATTTGGAGATAGGCCAAATTCACTAATCAATTACAATTTTGGATTTAGATATAGAACAAATGCCTATCTCCTAGGTGCACTTGACACTAAAGGAGAATATCAACCACGATTTGCAGATGTTCAAGGTCTAATCAATTTTAATTTAAATGAAAAATTAAAACTTACAGCGTTTGGAACTGCAGCTAACAATTTATTTTCTGTTCAACCTGAAAATAGACAAACCAATTTTGGAAATATTAATGAGGCGCTAAGATTTACTGTCTATTATGAAGGGCAAGAAAATACTCAATACAAAACCTATATGGGAGCTTTATCTCTTCAACACCAAACTACTGAAAAACTTTCTCTTAATTATTTCATTTCGACATTCAATACTGATGAAACAGAATATTTTGACTTATTAGGAGAATATAGACTAGATGAACTTGAGAGAGACTTAAGTAGCGATCAATATGGAGATGTTGCATACAACAGAGGAGTTGGAGCTTTCTTAAATCATGCAAGAAACCAATTGAAAGCTAACGTAATTAATTTTTATCACAAAGGGGATTTTATAAATAAAAAACAAAAAACAAGTTGGGGATTAAAGCTTCAAGGAGAAAAAGTAACCAACGATATAAAAGAATGGAACTATTTAGATTCAGCTAGATTTAACACTCCAAAACCTATTGATAGTGTTGGATATCAAGATCCAAGTTCTATTCCTTATCAACAATTAGTTCTCAGCAATCTTATAAAAGCGAATAATAAAATAGCATCTTCTAGAGTAACTGGGTTTATTCAGCATAGATTCAAATTTAATAGATCTAAAGAAATAAATCTTCAATATAATACTGATAGTAATTTTAATTTAGATACCACATTCAATAGTCAAGATTATTTTACGGCT
>NYYE01000047.1 GCA_002686655.1 Crocinitomicaceae bacterium
ATATCATATATACTTACCGTATCAATAGTTGGAGGTGGCGTTGAACCTTCATTAATAAAAATATTATCAATTTCCCATGTACTTCCCGAACTAGAAGAACCAAAATACTCATAGGCGATATAAGTTGAGGAAGATTTGTAAGCGGATAAATCTACATCTCCAGAATTTGTCCAATTTCCCCAAGTAGTATTATCTACATCCCAAATGGCCAAAGAAGTAATATCAGTCCAAGTTCCTTGACTTGTTGGATTACTGGTACCATCATAATCTGTAGATATGTGAAGAACTAAAGCTGGTCCAGGCCATTTCATTATGGTTTCAAAAGATAACATAGGTTGTGTTGCAGATGAAAGATCTACTGCAGGTGATATTAACCACGTATTGGAAGGAATATTTTGACCGTTACTGTAATTAGTTGCCTTCACAAAGTCGTCTCCACCAAAGGAGTCAACAAACCAATTAGTAGTATCTATAATAATTTGAGTTGACCAGCCACCAGAAGTCAAACTTAAATCGTTAAAGTCTTTATTCAAGTATTGAGCAGAAACACAGAAGTTAAATAAAAATAAGTTTAAAAAAAGTAATAAATTTTTCATAAGGAAAGTATTTGTTTGAAATGCATTTTAATTTATATTCAAATATCATTTTATATTTTGTTAAATTACATTATTAAATAAGATTTTTTTTAACAATCTATTTAAATTAATAAACATTTAAAGTTAACTTAATGAAGCCAATTTCTTCAAATATTAGGGACGCTAAAACTCTAAAAGGTGATTTTTATACTTCTGAAGATTATTTGGAAAGTTCCAAGGTTAAAATCTTTGAAAAGTCATGGCAATTACTTTCAGATAATTCTCATTTGTCATCTGTAGGATCTCAAAAACCAGTTCAATTTTTAGAACCTTTAGTTGCAGAACCATTAGTACTCATTAAACAAAAAGATTTGTCAATAAAATGCTTATCAAATGTATGCACTCACAGAGGAAATATATTGGTAAATAACCAAACCAAAGCCAAAGAAATTGTTTGTAAATATCATGGAAGAAGATTTAATAGTTGTGGTAAACTCCTATCAATGCCCGAATTTAGCGATGTAAATAATTTCCCTAGTGAAAATGATAATTTAACAGAATTACCAATTAAAAATTGGAAGCAATTCTTATTTTCCTCTCTAGATTCAATCTATAAATTTGAAGAGCTTATTAAAGAAATGGATGATCGTATTGGATGGATGCCAATTGAAAAATTTAAATTTGACCAGAGTACTTCAAAAGATTATTTTGTAAATGCTAACTGGGCTTTATACTGTGACAATTATTTAGAAGGCTTTCATATTCCTTTTGTACATGGTGGTCTAAACAAAACTTTAGATTATGATAAATACCATACAGAGTTGGGTTCTTATGCTGTTCTTCAGTTAGGTTATGCGGAAGAAAATTCTATATTTTTTGATCTTCCAAAAAAATCAGTTGATTATGGGAAAAAAATTGCTGCTTACTATTATTGGTTATTCCCCAATATGATGTTTAATTTTTACCCATGGGGTTTATCTTTAAATATTGTTAAGCCCATAAAAAACAACTTAACAAAGGTTGAATTTAGAAGTTATGTATGGGATGACAAAAAAAGAAAAAGTGGTGCTGGTTCTATTTTGGATAAAGTTGAAATGGAAGATGAAGAAATTGTGGAAAATGTACAAAAAGGAATAGGATCAAAATTTTACAAAAGAGGAAGGTTTTCCCCTAAAATGGAAAAAGGAGTTCATCATTTTCATAAACTAATAAGCGAATTTTTAGTCCTTTAGTTTAGCAATTCTAATATTAGCATAGGCAAATATTAATGTCATAATTGGACTTATTAAATTAAAAAAGCAATAAGGAAGATATATAAAGGTAGATATCCCTAATACTCCAGCATGAGTAGCACCACAAGTATTCCAAGGAATTAATGGAGAAGTTACAGTTGCTGTATCTTCTAATGTTCTACTTAAATTTTTTGGATCTAAATCATACTTTTTATAGGAACTGGCAAACATTCTTCCAGGAACAACAATTGCCAAATATTGATCAGATGCTGTTATGTTTAGGAAGAGACAGGTCCCCGAAGTTGTTAGAAATAAAGATTTTCTAGAATTAACAAAATTCATTAGAGAGTTAGTAATTATTGTTAAAAATCCAGTTTTCTCCATAATGCCTCCAAAACTCATAGCGCAAATTATTAACCAAATAGTATTGAGCATTCCGGACATTCCAGAAGTAGAAATTAAATCATTAACAGCTAAATTATTTGTTTCAATATTTACATCAACTGTCATGGCTTTTATGACAGATACATAAGCGTTTTTGCAATATTGCCAAAAGGAATTAGAAAAATTTCCTGAAATTTCCTGAATAATATCTGGTTGAAAAACAACACCATATAGACCACCTAATAACGAACCAAAAAGAAGTGCTGGAATAGCTGGAATTTTTTTTATAATCANTGCAATAACAATAAGAGGAACTAATAAAGACCATAAACTAACATTAAAGCTATTTGATAAAGCACTTTGCATAATTTCTACTTGTTTTAGTTCTCCATTCTCAGAGTTTAAATTTAATCCGATTAATAAAAAAATAATTAATGATATTGTAATAGATGGTATCGTAGTCCACATCATGTATTTTATATGTGAAATTAAATCAGTTCCAGCCATTGCNGGNGCNAGGTTAGTNGTGTCAGAAAGAGGAGACATCTTATCTCCAAAATAAGCTCCAGAAATTATTGCACCTCCAGTTAGTCCTTGATGAATTCCTAGAGCATTACCTATACCTAACATGGCTATCCCAATNGTTGCAATTGTAGACCAACTACTTCCAGTAGCCAGAGAAACAATAGAACATATAATACAAGCAGCTACAAGAAATATGGAAGGATTTAATAAATCTAGGCCATAATATATCATTGAGGGCACTATTCCACTCATCATCCAAGTTCCAGCTAGTGAACCGATAAGAAGCAATATGATTAGAGCTGCCATAGCAGAAGAAATACTATCTACTGCGCCATCTAACATATCCTTAAATTTAATTTGATAAAAGGAACCCAAAATTGCTGCTANAGTAGCTGCAAAAAGCAATGTTAACTGGTTNGAACCTGAAATGGTATCATCTCCAAAAATCCATACATTGATTGATAAAAGTATAATTAAAAAAACTATGGGAACTAAAGCTATAAATAAGCTAGGTTTTTTAATGTGCATAATTATTTTTTNAATTTAAATATTTTAAAACAAACTTCTTAAAATAATATTCATTTTTTATTGATTTTGTATGGAAAGAAGTATTATTTTTAAGATAAATATTAATTTATGATAAATTTATTTCACCATCTTAAAATTATCCTTTTTGTAATTCTAATTCCTTTTTTAATCAAAGGACAATCTAATGTAGATACTCGTTTACACATTAAAGGAAAAACATTTAATTCTGTTGGTAAAGTTCATAACGTAAGTATTAGAATTATTCATGATAATGGAGTAGTTGATACGATATTATCTAAAAATGGAAAATATAATTTACACTTGGAATTTAATCATAAAATATTANTAGAGTTTGAATGTCTTGATGACAAACACTACGTTAAAAGAATTGCTTTTAATACTAATCTCCCTGAAGAAGTACAAAAAATTCCATTTTTTGATTTAACAATTAATTTGGTTGAAAAGAGATTGTGGAATATAAAAGATAAAGATTTAGACATATTAGATCTTCCAGTTGCTTACTTAAATTATGATTACAATAAAAAAATTTGGTATGATAAAAATGCCAAGTACAGTAGGGTGATTAATAAAAAAATAAAGAGTTACGGAATTTATTAACTTGAAATGTGTATTATTTTTAAATGAAATCTTTTAATTTAATTTTATTTCTTTTAATTAAAATAAACCTTCTTGCGCAAGTAAATGCATCATTCACTTCAAATATTACCAGCGGCTGTTCCCCTCTAGTTGTTAACTTCACCAATACTTCATCAAATGCAATATCTTTTTTTTGGGAGTTCGATAATGGAACCACATCATATCTTAATAATCCATCTGCAACATTTATAAATCCTGGATTTTATTCAATAAAGCTAGTTGCATATAATGGATTAAATGCAGATTCTGTAGTTGCAGTTGATTATATTCATGTACTAGATAAGCCTAATGCGAGTTTCAGTTTCAATATCATTGAAAATTGTGAAACTAACAATTTAATTAATTTTCTTAATTCTTCATCTGGTGCAATTTCTTACATATGGGATTTTGGAAATGGAGATACATCAACAACAATTAATCCATCATACAGCTATTCCTATTCTGGAAACTTTCCGATTACATTAGCAGCTTACAATAGCTCAGGTTGTTCAGATGACACTATAATTGGCCCATTATCAATTTATCCAACTCCAATAATAAATGCTATTAGCGACACCTCTTTTATATGTGATAGTTCTTACAGCTTCACTTTTTCAGGAAACTCTACAAATTCTACTATTTTGTCTTGGGATTGGGACTTTGGTGATGGTAATTCTTCTTTATCAAATAGTTCTAGTATTTCACACACATATAATATTTCTGGAAACTTTTTACCAAGTGTTATTGCAACATCTTCAAATGGGTGTATTGATTCTATAGATTTAAATACAATAAACATCTTTGAGAAAATAAACTATTCTATTTTAACTAACGTTAATAATGGTTGTCCTCCACTAGATGTTAGTTTTAATCTATCTCCAAGTAATTCTATCTCAAATGTAGATTGGAATTTCGGGGATGGAAATGTTATTTCTGGAAATTCTATTTCCAATAATCAATATTTAAATAATGGTGTTTTTTATCCTTCAGCTAGTGTTGAGAGTAACGATGGATGCATTCAACAAGTTATTTCTAATAATAGTATTAATATTAGCAATGCTCCTAATGGAACTTATACAATGAATAATTTTTCTGGATGCCCTCCTCTACCAGTTCAATTTAATATTTCTACTTCTCCATTAAATACAATTAATTTAAATTTTGGTGATGGATATAGTTCAACGAGCAATAGTGTTACCCACACATACACTGACAATGGGAGGTTTTATCCAATTCTCACTATTTCGGACACCAATAATTGTCAGAGTACTTTTAACCTTGACACCATACTTTCAGGTATTTCAAATATTGATTTTATCGCTTCAAAAGTGGAAGGTTGTGCATCACTTGAAGTTAACTTTACTAATCTTGCTCCTGATGCCATTAATTATTTTTGGGATTTTGGAGATGGTAGTATTTCAAATGATGATAATCCAATACATATTTATGATTCAGCAGGTTTATTCACTGTAACCCTAGTTGCAAATGATAGTAACAGTTGCTTTGACACTCTTACAAAAACAGATTTTATTTATGTCAAAAAAGAAGATGTAGAATTAATTACTGTAGATACAATTGTAGCATGTTCTCCATTTACATTTAATACAGATGTTTACAATATCGGTGTCAATTTTTGGAATTGGAATTTTGGGGATGGCGTACTAGATTCAGGTTCAAATGTCAATCATATTTATACAGAATCTGGAAATTATAATGTTTCTTTATTTACTGATGCCCCTAATGGTTGTCAATATGATATAAATAATTTTGCTTATTTGATAATCGACAGTTTAGAAACAAATGTTAATTTGAATATCAATTCTGACTGTAGTAACGGAGCTGTAAACATACTGAATAATTCTACTGGTGCAGTTCAACACCAATGGAATATGGGTGATGGAAGTGTATATTCTACGCCTAATGTTCAACATATTTACAATACTTCACAATCATATGTTATAACCTACGAATCTATATCAAATATAGGATGTCAAAGTACTCAATATTATTCAGTAATATTTGATTGTAACAATAACAGTCCTGTAGTTATTCAAATGCCTTCACAAAACCCCATAAATCCTCTTACCGACCCATCTACTGGACTAAATATAAATCAAAGTTGTGGCCCTCAAAGTGTAAATTTAAATTCTCCATTTACATCAGCTGTTGCTTGGTCATGGGATTTTGGTGATGGTCAAAGTTCTAATGATCAAAATCCAACTCATTACTACGCCAATCAGGGAATTTTTAATGTAACTCATATTGGCTATAATTCAAATGGAACATCAGAAACTTTAATTATTAATAATTTTATTGATCAATATAATTTAGATCCTAGTTTTAACTTAACAAAAAATGAGTATTGTAACTACAATACTTATCACTTTAATCACTCAAATTCCACTCCATCTAGCTGGGAATGGACCTTAGATTCTAATATTATATCAAATAATTCAATAGATAGTATAACCATACAACTAAATGACTCCATAAGTATACTTAATCTAAAAATTAGTGATCAATATGGTTGTATTTCAGAATCTCAACAAAATTTATTTTTATATCATCCATTAGCTTTAATTAAACAAGATACTTTCGCATGTAAGGGCTCCAATGTTTTATTTAATTGTAGTGTTAAAGATGACCCTCTTCACTCATGGGATATGACTGATGGTACAATAATAAGCCCAGATACAGCAATCATTCACGAATTTTTACAATCTGGATGGTACAACCCTATCCTTAATTTAGATAATCTTGGTTGTCTAAGGCAAATAACTTTAGATTCTATTGAAATTTTCGAACCTGACGCTTCATTTTCTCCTACATTTCAAAATCCAATTTGTAAAACAGACAGTTTATTTTTTATAGCTAACAATGATAATTCCAATAATTACAATTGGTCGGGTGGAGATGTTAGTTCAAATAATGATTCTGTCTGGGTTCAATTAAATGAGGCAGGAAATCAGGTGGTTTCATTACAGATATCTAAAAGGGGTTGTAGTGGTGTATTTAGTTCAGATACTATAATTGTTAATGAAGCTTTTGCTGATTTTAATTATTCACTTTTAAATAATTGTATTCCTATAGATGTAGTTTTTCAAGATTCATCTTTAAACGCGATAAATTGGGAATGGAGTTTTGGAAATGGAATTTCCAGTAATTTACAAAACCCTACTCACCAATTACAAAGTTTTCCTAATGATAGTTTGAAATTAGTTATAACTGATTCGAATGGCTGTAAAGATTCTATTAGCAAAAAATTCGTGAATGATTTTAATGCTGAATTTATTGTAAGTGATTCCTTAATTTGTTTAGGAACTATTATTAATTTTTCTCCAATAAGTGAAATAGTAAATACCTGGTTATGGGATTTTGGAGATGGAAATACCTCGACTGACTCTGTTCCATCTCACACTTATTTAAACCCTGGAATATATGATATTCAGTTAATAACATCTGATGGTCAGGGTTGTTCAGATACTGCTATAAAACTTAACTATATTGATGTTAAACAAGTAGTTTCAAACTTTAACTACACTGTTAATGGTAGTTGCCCACCTGTTGTTACAACATTTGTTAATCAAAGTACTGGAGCAAATGACTATTATTGGGATTTTGGGGATAATTTAACTTCCATTATTGAAGATCCTGCTCATGTTTATACCAGTTCTGGGTATTATGATGTATCCTTAATTGCCAATGATAATTTTGGTTGTTCTGACACCTTAACAATTAATAATTTAGTCTATATTCCTGGACCTATTCTAGATTTTAGTGTTGATCAATCATTTGGATGTGATTCATTAACAATTTCCATTTTAAACAATTCTACTAACACCTATAACTATTTATATAATTTTGGAGATGGATCAACCTCATCTCTTGAAAATCCAACTAAGCTATATAATTCACCTGGTTCTTATCAAATTACATTAGTTGGTGAAGATTCTTCTGGTTGTCAAACATCCTTAACTTCTACAGATATAATTACTATTGATGTTACACCGATCATAAACATTCAACTTTCTGATAGTAATATGTGCCTAGACTATTCATTTGACATAACCAACAACAGTATTTACGCCTCATCACATTCATGGACTTATGGGTCTTCATCATACACTATACCCTCTCCTACAATTGTTGCAAACTTAATAGATACCAACAGTTTGATATACATAACAGGAAATGCCAACGGAACATGTTATGATACCTCTTACAAAGAAATAATCACTCATGATATTCCGGATGTTTCTATTATTGATCCTGGAATTTTATGTTCTAATCAAGGAATATTAAACCTTACAACATTAAATGATTCTCTTTATAATTCTTTAATTTGGACAGGAATTGGATTGGTAAATTCGACTGGTTTATTAAACCCATTATTAGTAAGTGATTCCTCTTTGATACACCTTTTTAATGACAGTATTTGTTTAAGTAGTGATTCTTTAATGTTAATTGTAGATATACCTGATGACCCTACAATCATTTCAAATGACACTGTATATTGTGAAAACAGTTTTGTTCAAACACCTTCTGTAATCAATTCTGGAGGTTATTGGTTAGGTCAAGGTATAGATTCTCTATCAGGCATGATTTCAAGTAATTTAATACCTGGTATATATGATTATCAATATATAACAATCAATAATAATAATTGTAAAGACACAGCTAATTATCAAATTGAAATAATCTCTAACAGTGATGCCACTATTTTAAATCCTGGAATTGCTTGTGATAATTTAGATACTATATCTTTAAACTCAGTTAGTTTAGGTGGAGTTTGGTCAGGGCCAAGTATTAATAGTCAAAATGGTCAAATTGATATCAATTCTTTGGGGTTTGGAACTTACGATTATATTTATTCTATTGGAGGAACTTGCCCAGATGAAGACACTTTAAATTTTGAAATTTTTGAATTTATAGAAGCTCAAATTAATCCATCTGGAGATTTTTGTGAAGGATTAGATTCTATAGAATTTACATCTAACACTAATATTGGTTTTTGGTCTGGGTTACCTAACTCTGATTCTACTACAGGTTGGTTTATTTCAAATAACTTATCTGACGGATCTTATGAAATTTATTATTCTATTTATGGAAACTGCCCAAGTAAAGATTCAATATCATTTAATATTTTACCTGAGCCTGAAATAAATATAGTTTTTTCTCACCCTATCCCTTGTGTAGGGTATCAATTGGTGGTAGATAATTTATCTAGTAATATATCTAATGAAGATTTTGCTTGGTATATAAATGACAGTTTGTATTATCAAAACTTTAATGAACCATATTTTTTACTTGACACAGGATATTATGAAATTAAAGTTGTGGCATCAAATCAGCTAAACTGCTCTACAGAATATGTTTTTCCCTCTCTAATTCCTGTTTATGACACTACAGCATTACCTAATGCTGAGATAATTAGATCTACTGTTATTGAAAATCAAGATGTATATACTGAATGGTCATCTAATAGTGTTTACTTAAATCCTATCTATGAACATTTGATTTTTAGGTCTGAAAATGGGGGGAACTTTAATTTTTTAACTGCAACTGATAGCTCTACTCATAGCTATATTGATCAAAATGTTGATGTATCAAATAGTCAATATGATTATATAATTATAAATAAAAATATTTGTGATGTTAATTCAAATAGTTCAAATGTGGGAAATTCTATATTACTAAATTTTGAAAGATTGGATAATTTCAGGACAAAATTAAATTGGAACTTTTATGATGGATGGATTGACAATACCAATAGATATGAAATTCAAAAATTAAATTCTAATGGAATTTGGGAAACGTTCTACAGCACTGAGAATACAGAGAATCAAATTATTATTAATGAATAATTATAGCTAATTTAGGCAACTTGAGAAAGGATTTCAACCCATATCAAATTAAGATTTCAGTATTGTCAACATTTATCTTTTTATTTAATGTTTTATTTAATTTTGCACAAAATATTAATGACATTCAATACGATGAAAATTTAAACATTTATAGAATAGTTGCAGTTAGAAACCAAAATGAACAAATTACCAGTTTATCAAATATAGTTACTGTAGAAAAACCATATGCGATTTATGCTCCGAATGCCTTCAGCCCAGATGGTGATGGCTTAAATGATGTTTTCAATATTAGTGGTCAAGGAATAATTGATTTTCAAATGGAAATATATAACAGATGGGGACAAATGGTTTTTAAGTCTTTCAGTATTAATCAAAAATGGGATGGGACTTTTAGAGGGAAAGATTTGCCTACTGGAACTTATGTATATAAAATTAAAATTATTACCTATGGTGATAATCAAAAATCAGTAAAAAGTGGAACTATTAGTTTAGTTAGATAATAATTTAAGATAGATGTTAAAAAAAATAACTCTTTTTATAACTTTAATTTACTCTGTTAGTGTCTTTCATAGTCAAGACCCATTATTTACACAGTTTTTTTCCAATGCATTACAATTAAACCCCGCATTAGCTGGAAGAGACTTAAGTCCAAGATTTCACACAACTTACAGAAATCAGTGGCCAGAAATTAATAATGGATACATTACTTATAATATAGAATATGATCAGTTTGCTGATAAATTACATGGTGGATTAGGTTTTCAATTACTTCATGACCAAACAGGAAACGGCGCTTTAAATACTACTTCATTTTCATCTATATACTCCTACCAACTAGCTATAAATAGAAATTGGACTGTAAATTTTGGTTTGAAAGCTTCATTTGTCCAAAAAAGTCTAGATTGGGGTGACGCTGTCTGGGGAGATCAAATAGATCCTGCATTAGGAGTTGTAAATCCAACTAGTCAACCTCAAGGCAATAATGCATTGTATGTTGATTTTAATTCTGGCATTTTATTATTTAGTAAAAATCTCTTTTTGGGAGCTTCAATAGATCACCTAACTAGACCTAAGGAAACATTTTTTTATAATATTTCTGGCAGTAATTCATCTAATAAAATTCCTATTAGATCTTCATTTCATGGTGGATATAAAATTAGACTTCTTCAAAATGGTTTATTTCATAAAGAATTATTTTTCTCTCCAGAATTTGTAATTGATTTACAATCCAACTTAAAGAGGTATAATTTTGGGACTTATTTCGTTGATGGCATTTTTGATTTAGGATTTTGGTATAGACATACCAGATTTTTAGATGCTAATAATGAAAACTATTCTCCACAAGATGCTTTTGTTGTAGTAATTGGAGTTGAAAAAAATAATCTTAAGTTTGGTTATTCATATGATTTTAATATATCTAATATTGCTACCTCTTCCTTAGGTGCTCATGAAATATCATTTACTATTGATCTCCCTGAAAAAAGAAAACATGACTCAAAATTTAGAGTTATTCAATGTCCTCAATTTTAAAATAATTAGATGAATTTAAAAGTCGGAAATAAATTTCCTGATTTCAAACTAATTGATGAAACTGGAGAAACTTTTCAATTATATAAGGATACTAACACCAGCTTTTTAGTATTATACTTTTATCCAAAAGATGAAACACCTGGTTGTACAAAACAAGCATGCTATTTCAAGAACTATTACGATGAATTTAAGCAATTAGATTGTGAAATAATTGGTATAAGTAGTGATGATGAAACAAGTCATAAAAAGTTTAAAACTAATTATAATTTACCTTTTAAACTTTTAAGTGACCAGCATTCAAAGCTGAGAAAAGGTATTAATTTACCAAAAGATTTTTTTGGCTTATCTCCAGGTAGAATTACATTCCTTTTAAATTCTAAAAGTGAAATATTATTTATCCATAGATCTTCATTGAAAATGAAAAGTCACATAAAAGAAGTTTTAGAATTTTTAAATGAAAATATCTTGGTATAAATTTTGATTATTGTATAATATGAAAACAAAAATTACAACACTGATTTTATGTGTTTGCACATTAACTATTAGCAGTCAATTATCTAATGAGTTAATTTGGTCAACCGGAACCTTTTATCCCAAGACTATAAAAGGAATTACTCCTTCTAAAGACGGTAATTACTATACATCCATAGAACAGGACAAATCAAAGACCGAAATTGTTAAATACGATTATAAGTCAAACAAAAAGGTAGCTACATTATTTTCAAATATTTCCTTTAATAAATTTGAGTTTTCAGATTATAAATTAAGCAATGACCAAAACTGGTTGCTTTTATTTAATTCTAAAGAGTCTATATATAGAAGATCTTCAAAATCATTTTACTATTTATATGATATAAAAAACAAAATATTAAAACCTCTTGCAGATTCTACCTTAGGAAAACAGCGTTTGGCTAGTTTTTCTCCCGATAATAAAAAAGTTGCATATGTTAGAGACAACAACATTTATTATAAATATTTATCTGACACTTTAGAAATTCCAATTACCAATAATGGAGAAATTAATAAGTTAATAAATGGTGCAACTGACTGGGTTTATGAAGAGGAATTTAGTATTCATAAAGGTTTTTTTTGGTCTCCAGATGGTTCTAAAATAGCTTATTATGTATTTGATGAGAGAGATGTAAAACAGTTTGAAATGGAGATGTATGGTGATTTATATCCATCTCAGTACAAGTTCAAATATCCCAAAGCAGGAGAAGACAATTCTTTAATTGCCGTCAAAGTTTATGATTTAGACAATTTAAAAACTTTCGATTTTGATATTGGAAAAAATCCTGATATCTATATTCCAAGAATGATTTGGTCCAAGGGAAACAATGAACTTATTGTGTTCAAAATGAATAGACTGCAAAACAATTTAGAGCTTCTTTCTGGAAAGTTTAACAATCAAAACAATCCAATTAGTGGTATTAAAATTAATAAAGTTTACAGTGAGACGAGTTCTACTTACATTGACATACATGATAATACCTTTTTCATTAATAAAGATGAGTTTATTTGGACTAGTGAGAAAGATGGATTTAACCATATTTACTTAATAAATTATTCTGATAATACAGAAAGAAAACTAACTTCTGGAAAATGGGATGTCACAGAAGTTTATGGGTATAATTCTAAAGATCAAATTATTTATTTTCAAGCTGCAAAGAAAAGTCCTACCGATAAAGAAATTTATTCTTTGAATTTAAAAACAAATCAATTAAATCAAATATCTACTTTAAAAGGAACCAATGATGCTGATTTTAGCTCCAACTTTCAGTATTTTATAAATACCCACTCAGACGCAAATAGTCCCCTAACTTTTACTTTAAATAACAATAAAGGAAAAGTTTTAAAGGTTTTAGAGGATAATAAAAAACTTAACAAAATGATGGATGAGTATGATTTGGTAGAAAAAACTTTTTTTAAAATCCCAAATCAAGAAGGTTTAGAGCTTAATGCATGGATGATGAAGCCAAAAGTCCTAGATACAGTAAAAAAGCACCCTTTACTTATGTTTGTTTATGGTGGACCTGGAAATAATACGGTAAATAATGCTTGGTCTTGGATGAATTACTTTTGGTTTCAATATTTAGTTAAGCAAGGTTTCGTTGTAATTTCTGTAGACAACAGAGGAACTGGTTATAGAGGAAGAGACTTTAAGCACGCTACTTATTTACAATTAGGGAAATTAGAAACAGAAGATCAAATTTCTGCTGCCATTCATATGGGAAAATTAAATTATATAGACAAAGATAAAATTGGAATTTTTGGATGGAGTTATGGTGGATATATGTCTTCTCTTTGTATTTCTAAAGGAGCTGATATTTTTAATTCTGCAATTGCAGTAGCTCCTGTAACTAATTGGAGATATTATGATAATATTTATACTGAAAGATTTATGAGAACTCCAAAAGAAAACGGAGAGAACTACGATGTAAATTCTCCAATTAATCATGTCAATAAAATAAAAGGCAACTATTTGTTGATTCATGGTACTGCAGATGACAATGTACACTTTCAGAACTCTATGGAGATGGTAAGTTCTTTAGTGAAATCAAATATAGAATTTGATTTTTTTGCTTATCCTAATAAAAATCATGGTATTTATGGCGGATATACAAGGTTACACCTATATAATAAGATGACTAATTTTCTATTTGAAAATCTATTGAATGATTAAAAACATGAAAATATTGGTGATAATATTATCACTTTTTTATTCACTTAATTTAAGAGCTCAAAATGATATAAATTGGATTTCATGGGATCAGATGATTAAATTAAGAAATAAAGATTCTATAAAAAAGAAAGTATTTATTGATTTATATACTCCCTGGTGTGGATGGTGTAAAAGAATGGATTTAAGTACTTTCAAAGATCCGATCATAATCAATTATTTAAATTCTAAATTTTATGCTGTTAAGTTTAATGGAGAAACTAAAGACACCATCACTTTTAACAACCATAAATTTTATAATTCTGATCCATTATATGTTAAAAAAACTGAAAAATCCAGAGGAAAAGCCCATTGGTTTGCTCATTCTATACTTGATGGAAAGCTTTCTTATCCAAGTTATGTTGTTTTAGACGAAAATCTAGTGAGACTAATGGTTTATAACGGATATAAAAAAGTGGATGAAATGTTAGGAATACTTCTTTTTTTTGGTGCCGATCAGTATAAATATTACCACAACCATTTAAATGAAAAATGGGTTAAATCACAATAAATTAAAATATAAATGAAACAATTTCTCGTATTTATAATAATCGCTCTAGCCCAAACTAACAATGCACAAACTGTTGATTTAAATTGGCATACAGATTTAAGCAAGGCTGTTTCAATTTCAATTAATGAAAAGAAACCAATAATGCTGTTTTTTACTGGAAGTGATTGGTGTGGTTGGTGCATGAGGCTAAAAAAAGAAGTTTTTAATCATGAAAAATTTAAAATTTGGTCTGATGACCAAATAATTCTTGTAGAACTTGATTTTCCTAGAAGAAAAAAATTAGAACCTAATATTTTAAATCAAAATAGAGAATTAGCTAGAATTTTTGGAGTAAGTGGCTACCCTACTTGTTGGTTGGTCAAACCCCAAATTCTAGAAAACAGTAAAGTGAATTTTCTGAAACTTGGAAAATTAGGATATGTGGCAGGAGGAACTGATAAATGGATTTCTGTTGCAGAAAAGTTTCTTATTAAGAATTAGTTAAATTATCTTTATAAATTAATTTTTACATCATAAATTGAAGATTTACCGTTATATACAGAATTATAAAGTCGAGATTTTAGATCAATCCTTCGAATTAGAAAGTGAAATAAACTTTAAAAAAACTGCTAAAATTGCTTTTTATGATATTAATAACAACTTAATTGAAACTAAAAAATATGGAGTTGTTGATCCTCAATTTATATACAATAAAATTAAAAATAAAGAATCAATAGATATATCTAGATGTTATGTCAAAAATTTCTCTTTATCAGATTTTCGAAGTAAAAACAACTTAAATGCCAGAGAAAAAGTTGATTTAATTAATTTTACTGCTGTAGATTCTATTTTTGAATCTGAAAAAATGATTGATTTTACCTTAGGTAATTTTATAGGAACAAAAGCAGATTTTTCTAATACTCATTTTGGATTAGGAAATTTAAGTTTTCTAAAATCAGAATTTGGAGATTTTAAAGTACTTTTTAAGGGTTCAAGTTATAGTGAAGGAAATAATACTTTTCAGTATGTTAAATTTAATAATGGAAATGTAAATTTTGATAATTCAACATTTGAAAATGGTAATTTAAGTTTTGTTAATACTTATTTTGGCGACGGTAACTCTTCTTTTAAAAACATTCATTTTGGAAATGGTGATGTTTCATTTGCCTTTTCAACTTTTAATAAAGGAAATATTACTTTCGATAAATCAATATTTAACGGGGATTTAGTAAGTTTTTCTAAAGTAGACTTTGGAACGGGAAAAGTAGATTTCAGAAGAGTTATTTTTGGAGATGGTGATATAGATTTTGAAGAAATAAGTTTAGCAAAAAATAATAAACTTGTTTTTAGAAGGGCTAATTTTGGATCATCTTCTGTAAGTTTTAGAGACGCTCATTTAGAAGGATGTTCTGTTGATTTTGAAGAAGCTGAATTTAAAAATGGAAAATTAAATTTCTTTAAACTTTCTGCTAAATCACTTTCATTAAATCATTGTTTTCTTAATTGCAATATAGATATGAGAATTGATGATTGTCACACAATTGATCTTTCTCAGTCAATTGTACATAATATAATAGATTTAAACCCTGGTTTAACTAAAATGAATATTCATGAACTAAACCTATCAGGTGTTAGAAATATGGGTGACATATTCATAGCTTGGGACGATAATCACGTCCTTGATTTAATTTCTAATCAGAAATCTACAACTCTTCATGAAAAAGCTGAACAATTTAGACTTCTTAAAGAAGAGTTTAGAGATACAGGTAGATACATTGATGAAGATATTGCATATGTGTATTTTAAAAGATATGAATTGATGAGTGAGTATGAACAAGCTAAAGAAAAAGGATTGCTTTCTCTTTTTCTTTTTATGCCTAATTTTATTTTTCAGAGATTAGTTTTTGATAAAGTTGGTTTATATGCTACGAATCCTTTTAGGGTTTTATTTAGCATTGTTATTGTAAATTTTATTTTTTCACTCATTTATACCTTTTTTTATTCTGAAGTAAATACATTGACCTGTTTAGACTATCATGTAAGTTTTACAGAAAAAGTTTTAGAAAACCTTTATTTCAGTGCCATTACTTTTTTTACTGTTGGGTATGGGGATTGTTCACCATTAGGGTTTTTTAAAATCCTAGCTCCCATAGAAGGTTTTGTAGGGGTGTTTTTAATGTCCTACTTTACGGTTGCTTTTGTACGTAAAATACTGAGGTAGAAATCGTTTATTTCCATTTTATTTATTACATTTGCAAAAATCATCATTTAACATAAATTCCATTTATTATGAGCGAAACTGTTCAAGTTATTATCGACAAAAAAACATATGAGCTCCCCGTAGTTGAGGGTTCTGAAAACGAAAAAGCTATTGACATTTCTAAGCTAAGAGCTCAAACTGGGTACATTACTTTAGATACCGGATACAAAAATACTGGTGCTACAACAAGTGGAATAACTTTTTTAGATGGTGAAAAAGGAATTTTGAGATATCGAGGATATCCAATTGAGCAATTAGCTGAAAAGGCTGATTTTTTAGAAGTTGCGTACCTATTAATTTACGGAGAATTACCTTCAAAAAACGAATATTCTGATTTTAAAAATAATATAACCAATCATACTCTTATTCATGAAGATATGAGAGTTTTCTTGGAAGCCTATCCTACAAAGGCACATCCTATGGGAATTCTAGCAGCTTCTCTGTCAACTATTTCTACTTTCTATCCTGAAGCACAAAATCCTAATAGACCTAAGGAAGCAATAGATTTAACAATTCACAGATTATTAGCCAAGGTTCCTACTCTAGCTGCATGGGCATATAAAAACGCAGTTGGACAGCCAGTTGTTTATCCAAAAAATAAATATGATTACTGTGAAAATTTTGTGAATATGATGTTTTCTTTACCTGCTTATGAATATTCTCCCGACCCTGTGGTTGTAAATGCTCTCAATAAACTACTTATTTTACATGCCGATCATGAACAAAATTGTTCAGCATCAACTGTGAGAATAGTTGGGTCATCTCAAGCAAATCTCTATGCTTCTGTTTCATCCGGTGTTTCTGCATTATGGGGACCTTTACATGGTGGGGCTAATCAAGCTGTAATTGAAATGTTGGAAAAAATAATGAATGATGGTGGTGGATTAATGAAATGGATTAATAAAGCAAAGGATAAACAAGATCCTTTTAGATTAATGGGTTTTGGTCATAGAGTATACAAAAACTTTGATCCTAGAGCTAAAATCATTAAAAAAGCAGCAGATGATGTACTAAATAAGATGGGTATTGTTGATCCTGTTCTAGAAATAGCTAAGGAATTAGAAGAAGTAGCTTTAAATGACGATTATTTTAAATCAAGAGGATTATATCCTAATGTAGATTTTTATTCAGGTATTATTTACAGAGCCCTTGATATTCCTACAGAAATGTTTACGGTTATGTTTGCTTTAGGAAGATTACCTGGTTGGATTGCCCAATGGAAAGAGATGTCTGAAGAAAATCAACCCATAGGAAGGCCAAGACAAGTATATACTGGAGCAAAAGAAAGAGATTATTTAGATATCAATAAAAGATAATTACAGCTTATTGAATATTATCCCAGGATATATCCCCATGTGAAAAGTGGGCAATACACTTTCCCTTATCAATTATTAAGACTTGAGGAGACTCATGTTTAATATTAAAATCTAATGAAATTTTATTGGATAATAGTCGGAAAGCTAATAAATCTAAATAATAGCAATTTTTAATTTTTCTGTTATCACCAACAGATTCAATCCTGCTTTTAGCTAATGAACTGATAGAACACCTTGTAGAGTGTTTAAACAACAATACTTTGTTTTCAAAAGAAGTGTTTATCAACTCATCTAAAGAACTTTGGTTTATTAAGTTTATCCAATCAAAATTTGAAGATTTAAACCAACTCATATTTAATAAAAAAAGGGTGGAAGACGGGATTCGAACCCGCGACCCTCGGTACCACAAACCGATGCTCTAACCAACTGAGCTACATCCACCATTTAAGGAGGCAAATATAAATAATTAAAAATTATATTAACTTATATATTTAAGAATAATCTTATACATATATTTATATGATATTAAATGCTGATTATTAATTATAAATGAAATTACTTAAAAAGTTATGTTCTATTCATTCCCCATCTGGAAATGAATCAAATATTAGGAATTTTCTTTTAAAATATATTAATGATAATATTTACGATTTTAAAGTAAAACCGATTGTTGTAACTGAAGATATTCAAGATTGTATTATACTAAAGTTTGGCAAACCTAAAACAGCCATTTTTTCTCATATAGATTCCATAGGTTTTACAGTTAGATACGGTAAAGAACTAATTAAGATAGGCGGTCCTAAAACTAATGATGGAATTAAACTAGTTGGTAAGGACTCTAAAGGAGAAATATTAACGGAAATTTATAACTATGAAGATGATAACGGGGCTAATCATATTGAATATTTATTTGATAGAGAAATAGAAAGAGCTACAGAATTGACTTTTAAGCCAAACTGGAGAGAAGATGAGAACTTTGTTCAGTGTTGCTATATGGATAACCGTTTAGGGGTTTGGAATGCTTTAAAAGTAGCTAAAACATTAGAAAATGGTGTTATTTGTTTTTCTACTTATGAAGAAGTTGGTGGAGGGAGCGTTGGTTTTTTAGGAAAATATATTTATGAAGAATGGGGTGTAAAACAAGCTTTAATCTCAGATATTACTTGGGTGACTGAAGGAGTTAAACACGGAAAAGGTGTTGCTATTTCTAGAAGAGATTCTGGTTTACCAAGAAGAAGTTATGTTGATAGAATTATAAAATTAGCCAATGAAAGTAATATTCCTTTTCAAATAGAAGTTGAATCTTCTGGTGGAAGTGATGGAAATCAATTACAAAAATCTCCTTATCCATTCGATTGGTGTTTCATTGGAGCACCTGAAGATTTTGTTCATTCGCCAGATGAGAAAGTACATAAGAAAGATATAAAATCAATGGTGGAATTATATTCTTATTTAATGAAGCATTTATAATGGAATATGGTATAAGTATTTTAGCTCTAGTTCCCTTGAGAAAAGAACCAAAAGATCAAAGTGAAATGATTTCACAGATTCTTTTTGGTCAACATTTTAAAATATTAAAAATTCTAAATAATTGGGTTTTTATCAAGTTATCCTCTGATAATTATGAAGGGTGGATTTGCTCCAAACAATATTTTGAAATTACTTATGAAGATTATGACAATATAGAAATAAATGATTTTGCGATAGTTTCAGATTCCTTTTCTAATATAATTGATAAGGACACCCATGAAAGCATTCCAATTCCAATTGGTGCAACACTACCCTACTATAACAAGGGAAATTTTAAAATAAGAAGCAATAAATACACTTACAAAGGATCAATAGCCTCTAAAAATAAAGTTGATTTAATTAAATATGCTTATCAATTTTTAAATGCTCCATATTTATGGGGAGGAAAGAGTATCTTAGGAATAGATTGTAGTGGGTTTACTCAACAAGTTTATGTGCTTTCAGGATATAATATACCAAGGGATGCATATCAACAGGCAGAGATCGGAGAAACTATTTTATACAAACATAGACTACCAACAGACCTAGTATTTTTCATAAAAAATAAAAGAATTCATCATGTTGGAATTTTAATAAATAAAAACCAAATTATTCATGCTTCAGGTAGGGTAAGAATTGATGAGTTTACTGAAAAGGGTATCATTCATAACAAAACTAAAGAACTGACACATCGTTTTCATTCCATTAAAAGAATAATAGAATAAATGACAAAATTACTGATTTTCAGAGTGTTATGATAGCATTTACTGAAATAATGTCATTAAATAATAATTGGCTTAGGTTTTGTTGATTTGATATTAAATAACAACAAATTATGGATCTTAACCTATTTACAACCAAATCACAAGAAATTATTTCTCAAGCTCAACAGTTAACTATTACAAATGGTCATCAGGCCATTGAAAATTCTCATATTTTAAGTTCAATAATTAGTATAGATAAAAATGTTTTTCCACATATTACCAAAAAGATTGGTGGAAATATTGAAATAATAAAAAAAGCAAATGAAAGTATAATTCTATCATATTCTAAAGTTTCAGGTGGAAACATTCATTTAAGTAACTCGTCTCAAAAAACTGTAGCTGAGTCTATTAACTTTTCAAAAAAAATGAAAGATGATTATGTGTCAATTGAGCATTTAATACTTGGTATGCTTAAGTCTAATGATGATACGAGTCAGTTACTTAAGGATAATGGATTTAGTATTAATGAGGTTAACAAAATAATTTTAGAATTAAGAAAAGGTCAAAGAGTTACTTCACCTTCTCAAGAAGAAACTTATAATGCTCTTAACAAGTATGCTCTCAATTTAAATCAGAGAGCAGAAACAGGTAAATTAGACCCAGTAATTGGAAGAGATGATGAAATTAGAAGAGTTCTTCAAATTCTCACTAGAAGAACAAAAAACAATCCCATTCTTATAGGTGAACCAGGAGTTGGAAAAACAGCCATAGCTGAAGGAATTGCTCATAGAATAATTAGAGGAGATGTCCCTGAAAATCTTAAGGAAAAATTGATTTTCTCTCTGGATATGGGAGCCTTAATAGCAGGTGCAAAATATAAAGGTGAATTTGAAGAAAGATTAAAAGCTGTAGTCAAAGAAGTAGTTAATGAAGATGGTAGAATCGTACTATTTATAGATGAAATTCATACATTGGTTGGAGCAGGTGGTGGTCAAGGTGCAATGGATGCTGCCAATATCCTAAAACCCGCTTTAGCAAGAGGAGAATTAAGAGCAGTTGGAGCAACAACTTTAGATGAATATCAAAAGTATTTTGAAAAAGATAAAGCATTAGAAAGAAGATTTCAAAAAGTGGTAATTGAGGAACCTAATAATGATGATGCTATTAGTATTCTTAGAGGAATTAAGGAAAAATACGAAAATCACCATAAAGTTCAAATAAAAGATGATGCTATTATTTCTGCGGTAGAGTTGTCAAGCAGGTATATAACTGATCGTTTTCTTCCCGACAAGGCAATAGACTTGATAGATGAAGCTGCTTCTAAACTCAGAATGGAAATCAACAGTAAACCTGAAGAACTTGACGAAGTTGAAAGAAAAATAATGAAGTTAGAAATTGAAAGAGAAGCTATTAAAAGAGAGAATGATATTCAAAAGGGCAAAATCATAGGAAAAGAGATTGCAGAACTGATAGAAATTAAGAGTAACCTTCAAGCTAAGTGGGAGGCAGAAAAAAATCATGTAGATGCTATTCAAAAAGCAAAGCAGGATATCGAAACTTTAAAAATAGAAGCTGAAAAGGCCGAAAGAAATGGAGATTTTGGGAGAGTAGCTGAGATAAGGTATGGAAAATTAAAACAATTAGGAGAGAAAATTGAAGAAGAGAAACATCATTTATCATCCATACAAAACGAAAGTAAAATGATTAAAGAAGAGGTTGATTCAGAAGAAATTGCAGATGTTATTTCCAAATGGACAGGGGTGCCAGTTAGCAAAATGTTGGAGGGTGAAA
>NYYE01000048.1 GCA_002686655.1 Crocinitomicaceae bacterium
GCGGTAATTAAACCGCCTTTTTACTCTGGTGGGCAATACTGGATTCGAACCAGTGACCTCTTGCCTGTCAAGCAAGCGCTCTAAACCAACTGAGCTAATTGCCCATATTATATGGGATTATAAATGTAGTTTAATTTCTAATAATTTTTTTAAAAAAAAGTAATTATGATATTTTCACTTCTAGGCGTGATTTCATTTAGTAATTAGTATTAATGTTGTTGCTACTATTAAAATCGAACAAATTTCATTAACTAATTTTAATTAGTAGGAAATAAACTTATAGCTTTATAAAGCTTGTAGTTTCATTTCCTGAATAATAATTTATGTTTAAAAAGTAGAGACCAGAGGGTAAAAAAGAAACATCTATATTTTGGTAACCACTAATGTTATTCAGTTCATGAAATAATTGCCCTTGAATATTAAAAACTTGTAAAGAATAATCTTCTTTTGGTCCTTCTAATTTTAGATAGTTAGAAGTTGGAGAAGGGTAGACCTTTAAGTTAGATTTAACTATTTTTGATTCATTCACGTTAGTTATATCTAAACCTGGATTATTATGAACAAATGTCCAACTTCCCCAAGGGTTATTCGTACCTGTACTCCAATATAATTGATCCTCAAAAAGACAGTTAATTGAATTACCGTTAAGTGGCAAACCTTGATTCATGTACCAGGCGTCCAAATTAGCTGAATCGTTTATAAAATGTACTGAAACATTTATAGTATCAGTCAGTGACCAATTATGACCAAAATTACAAAACGCACCATCAACTATAGTATCCTGATGTAATATGTTTCCTTGTGAGTCTGTAAATTCCCAGTTAAAAATATTATTTTCTCTAGGATGGGTCATATATTGCCCCGAATGGTAAATACTTATGGAGGTCTGTGAAGAGCCTACATTTACAGACATGCCTAACATATCACAAGGAACAGCAGTTATTACTTGTGATTTTATTTTTTGTGTTAGACCTAAAACAACAACTAATGATATTATAATTTTTTTCATAGCTTTTAATTTGAATTTTCCTAAAATTATTATTAATATCTAATGAAAGGTTCACGTCTAGGGTTAGATATTTCTTTCTTTTAATTTGTTACTATTAAAAAATAAACGTTAATTATATAAATAAGTGGGGGGTAATTATAATTCCAAATTTTATCCATTAAGAATAATTTTGATATAAAAAAAACTCAATATTAAATTGAGTTTTAATTGGTGGGCGATGAGGGATTCGAACCCCCGACCCCCTCGGTGTAAACGAGGTGCTCTGAACCAACTGAGCTAATCGCCCTAAAATAAGGACTGCAAATATATTTATTTTTTTATTCTTCTTTAATTTATCTAATAAAATTCCTTTAAAATGTCTCCTATTAAAAAAGCACTACCTGTTACTAGAATTAAATCTTCTTTATTTGCCAATTTTTTTGCACTACTAAATGCATTTTTATAGTCATCAAATATTTGCTTATTATTTAAATTTAATTTGTTTTTTAATATTACTGGATTTAAAGATCTTTCATTGTCAGATTTTGTAGCATATAAATAATCTGCTTTGGGGATAACGTCTAATATTTCATCAACATTTTTATCCTTTGAAAAGCCAATTATAAGGTGAAGTTTTTTGTATTTCTCTTTTAATAATTGTTTTTGAGCTTCAATAATGCAATCTTTATTATGACCTATATCTAAAATGGTTTTAGGAATTTTTTCAATAATTTGCCATCGTCCTTTAATCGTGATATAGTCACTTATCTTATTATTAATTTTAATGTTACTATTAATTATTTCAACAGCTTTTTTTGCAGTCTCCCAGTTTTTTAATTGATATTCTGGTATACTTCTTTCATTTTTATTATAGTTGTTTTCAGCAATATATAGAGTAGAGTTCTTTGCCTTACTTACATCCTCAAAAATGGATTTTGCTTCAATTTTAGGACCTAATAAAGTGGGGGTGTTTTCTTTTATTATTCCAGCCTTTTCTTTAGCAATTTCTTCCAATGTATTTCCCAATATATTTTGATGATCAAATCCTATATTAGTAATGATAGATATTTCTGGATTAATAATATTGGTCGAGTCTAAACGGCCGCCTAATCCAGTTTCAATAATATTTATATGTGTTGCTGAATCTTTAAAATAACTAAAGGCTAGGGCAGTAGTCCATTCAAAAAAAGATGGTTGAATTTCCTCAAAAAGTTTAAAATTTTTCTCATAAAAATTAATGATGTAATCTTCAGAAATCCAGACGTCATTTATGATGATTCTTTCCCTAAAATTAATTAAGTGAGGAGAAGTAAACAATCCTACTTTATATCCGTTTTTCTTATATATATTATAAATTATATTACAGACAGAACCCTTTCCATTGGTTCCTGCAACATGAATAGTTTTTATAGACTTTTGCGGGTTTCCAACAATTTCACAAAGTTTTTCAATGTTATTTAAATTTTCTTTGTAAGCAGAGATGCCTTTTTTTTGAAATGATGGATATTGTTTATATAAGAATGCTACAATTTCTTTGTAGTTGGTCATTATTTTTCAATGTATTGTATTCTTTTAACCAATCTTTCTTTTTGAATACCTGAGCTAGATGGAGTAAATTTAAATTTAAGTTTACAATCTTCTTCAATAAATTTTTGATCTAAACTTGACAAAGTGACTGTTGTCTTATCATGAGGATACAATACTTTAGTTTCAATTACATTTCCAGCAGGGTCTATAATAAATTGAACCATTACAAAACCTACCCAGTTTTTAGCATTTGAAAGTTCGGGATTTCCAACAACTTGTCTTCCTTTTCCATCTCCAATACCTCCACCAGTATTAGGTCCTTTTCCCGATCCAATTCCTGTTCCTTCCCCTTCTCCATTTCCGGATTTGTTATCACCACTTCCTTTACCAAATAGATTGCTAAAATCATTTTTTGGTTTTACAACTTTTTCAGTTTCCTGCTTGGTATCAGCGCTTTCATTTTTAGAATTTTCATTACTGGTCTTGGTTTCAACAGGGGATTCCTCCTGAGTTATTTCTTTCTCGGCAGGAGGTTGTTCATTGACCTCAGGTTTTAGAGGCTGAGAACTTCCAGGATTTCCTCCACCAGCATCACTAAAATCAATTGTTATTACTTCTTCTAGAGTAAATTGCGGTGGGTTTTGTATTTCCATACATCCTTTACTAAAGAAAATCAATAATAATAAAGACATGTGTACAACTACACTAATAATAAATCCTGTTCTATTATTTTTTTTTGGTGAAATGTTCAATTATTTACTTCCTTTTGTTTTAATAACAACTTTTAAAGCGTTCTGTTTGGCAATTCTAATAATTTCATATGCTGAGGCTCTGTGAGCATCTTTATCGGCTAATAATTCTATGGCTTTATTTTCTCCTATTTCTTTTTTTATTTCATTTTCAATAGAACCAATTGAAATGGATATTGGATTACTGTTCAAATAAAAATTGTTCTGTGCATCCACATAAACCTTAACAGGAGAAGCTAGTGATGGATCTCCACTTCCTTCTGGAAGTTTAATTTCATGAGAAGTATTAACCATTGTCGAAATAATTATGAAAAATATTAGCAGTAGAAAAACTAAATCTGTCATTGAAGACATTCCTCCTTCCATTTTTATTTTATTTCCAGCTTTCATTTTTTATTTCCGTTCAATGAAATTTTAATATCGTTTTGTTTTGCAATATCAATAATATAAACTGAGGCTTCCCAGGAACTTTCATTACTTCCGTACAATGAGATAACACTGTCTCTACCTAAATTTTTTAAAATTTCAGATTTAATATTTGTACTAATTATTGGAGTTGAACCACCATTAATGAAGTATTCATTTTTATCATTAATATTTACAGATAAAATTTTAGATTTTGATTCAGATCCACCCTTTTTTGGAACATCAATGTTTACTCCTGCAGTTATCATAGTAGAAATAACTATAAAAAATATTAAGAGTAAAAAAACTAGGTCAGTCATTGAAGACATTCCCCCTTCAATTTTTATTTTATTTCCAGATTTAAATCCCATTATTTTCCTGGAGCTTCAAGAATGTCAATAAACTCTATGGAGGCACCTTCCATATTATGAATTACTTTATCAACTTTACTTACTAAATAATTATAAGCCACATATGCTACAATACCAACAATCAAACCTCCTACTGTGGTAATCATCGCTTCCATAATACCACCCGATAAACTTGCAATTTCAAAAGTTTTTTCTTTGGACATATTTTGAAAAACTTTTACCATTCCAAGTACAGTTCCAAGAAACCCAAGCATAGGTGCTACTCCAGAAATTGTAGCCAACATAGAAAGTCTTCTTTCGAGCTTACTAATTTCTAACTTTCCAATATTTTCAATCGAGGTTGTAATGTCTTTCATTGGTTTACCAACTCTTTGCAATCCTTTTTCAATCATTCTAGCTATAGGGTTATGGCTAGATTTACAATGTTCTTTAGCTCCATTTAGATTGCCTTCAAGAACAAAGTCATTTATTTTTTGCATAAAATCTTTTTTCCCCTTAAGTGCTTTTTGAATAGTCATAAGCCTTTCAATAAAAACATATATGGCAGTAAATGAAAAGATGAAAAGTAAAGACATTACTATTAAACTAGTCATACTGTATTCTCCACTAATAGAGTCATAACCCCATATTAATTGCCACATTGATATTTGTTCTGTCTCAATAACTGAACTGTTTCCCTCTAACAAAATTGAGGTATTTTCTTGGATATTAAATAACATAGATAAAAAATTTAGATTCATTTTTTAATATTTTAATTGTGAAAATAGTATTTTTTGAAAGCTGTTATAAGCTTTGAAACAATAGAAATGAACAGGCACCCGTTAAGTATCCAACTGCGGCAAGCCAGGCTATATTTTTTAAGTACCAGAAAAAAGATATTTTTTCCATGCCCATTGCAACAACCCCAGCAGCTGANCCAATGATTAGCATACTTCCTCCAGTACCTGCTGAATAAGCAATAAAATGCCATACAGTGTTATCAATTTCTAAATCAAACATACCCATGCTAGCTGCAACTAAAGGGACGTTGTCTATAACAGCAGACCCAAAGCCTAAAAGAATCACAAATAAGTTAATTGGTATAGATTCTTGAATATCTTTTCCAAGATTGAAAACTAAACCTAATGATTCTAATGCAGCTACGGTCATTAATATACCTAGAAAAAAGAGTATAGATGGCATTTCTATTTTAGACAATGCTCTAAATATGGGACTTGAAGAATGAGTTTCAGCTTGATTTACTGCTGAATCATTGAGATGATGAATACTAAATTTTCTAGAACTCAAAATCTCTCCTACTAGAGTTACTATTGCTAATGAAAGCATCATTCCAACGTAAGGTGGTAAATGAGTAATTGTTTTAAATATAGGTACAAATACAATAGCTGATAGACCTAAATACAGCATAGCCGAGCCATGTTTATTTTCAATTGAATCATCTTCTGGTGGATCAAACTCGTTTCTAAATGGTTTTAAAAAACTTGCAATANTAGTAGGAATTAACATACATAATAATGATGGTAAAATCAATAGTNTGATGAGTTCAATAGTTGATACTTTTTTACCCATCCAAAGCATGGTTGTTGTGACATCTCCAATTGGAGACCAAGCACCTCCAGCATTGGCAGCAATAATAATCAAACCTGCAAACCACAACCTGTCTTTATTTTCATTGATGAGTTTCCTTAAAATAGTAATTAGAACTATGGTGGCAGTAAGGTTATCAATAATTGCAGAAAGAATAAATGCTAAGATGCACATTATCCATAGCAGGATATTTTTCTTTTTTGTTTTTATAAACCTTTTGATTGTTGCAAATCCGTTGAAATGATCAATTATTTCAACAATGGTCATGGCTCCTATTAAAAATATAAGAATTTCACAAGTTTTTCCAAAGTGATGTAATAAGGTTTCTTCAAACCATCTCATTTTAGATGCTCCANGTAAGTCAGAATGATGTGGTAGTGAAGAAAATCCACTAATCAAAGTATGATTATTTGAGTCAAACCAATTAGTAAAATCATCTAATCCAAAAGCTATTAAAGCCCATGATATAGCCATCATTAGAAGAGCAGGAACAAGTTTATCAATTTTGATACTGTGTTCAAGTGTTATTGCTAAATATCCTANAATAAAAACTATAACTATAGCGGTTTCCATAATTGTAAAATTAAATTAATTGTTTTAAAGCAATTTCAAAAGCAGTTTTAGAAATATCAGTTTTAGATGAATTTTTATTGAACACATCTTTTAGTGCTTTCTTGATGGTTTCTGAAGTGTCAATAAAAATAGCTTCATCTTCAATTTTTTCAAGGTCATTCCCCATTAAATAGGCAAAAACTCTTGCCATTCCACAGTTGGAAATAAAATCTGGAATTAAACTAATATTTTGATCTGTAAAATCGGAAATAGGTCCGAAAAATATTTCTTTATCTGCGAATGGGACGTTTGCTCCAGGAGCAATAACTTCAATACCAGATTTAATCATTCTTTCTACTTGATTTTTATTAATAAGTCTAGAGGCAGCACATGGCAAGAATATTTCGGATTTTAAATCCCATATTTTGTTGTTCACTTCATCAAAAGTTTGGATACTAGAGTGATGAAGTGTATTTCCTTTTTTCCCAATATAAAGATCTTTTATTTCTTCGAAAGAAAATCCATCTTCTTTTATTAACCCACCATCTTTATCAATTATTCCAACAATTTTTGCACCTTCCTGAGAAATGTAGTAGGCAGCTGCAGAACCAACATTTCCCCACCCTTGAACAACAACTTTTTTATTTTGGAGTTTTCCACCATATATATTGTAATAATGTTTGACTGACTCAGCCACTCCATATCCAGTAATCATATCTGCAACAACGAATTTTTTTTCAATATCTGGAGAATAATTTTCACTTTCTATGGCTTTTAGAACCCCTTGTCTTAGTTGACCAATTCTATTTATTTTCTGGGATTCTCTAGGCTGAAAATGTCCGTTAAATACCCCTTCCTGTGGATGCCATACACCACAATCTTCGGTTATTGGAATTACTTCATGAATTTCATCAACATTTAAATCTCCTCCTGTACCGTAATAATATTTTAAAAGTGGAGTTACTGCTTCATACCATCTTTTTAGTACTCCTTTTTTTCTTGGATCAGTTGGATCAAAATTTATACCTGATTTTGCACCTCCTATAGGTGGCCCAGAAACAGTAAATTTAACTTCCATTGTTTTAGCTAAAGAAGTCACTTCATGTTGATCTAGTCCTATTCTCATTCTAGTTCCTCCTCCTGCAGCTCCTCCTCTTAGAGAATTGATTACTACCCAGCCTTTAGCCTCAGTTTCTGAATCTTGCCACTGGAATATAATTTCAGGATTTTTATTTTCGAATTTCTTGAGTAAATCTTTCAAATCTTTTTTATTGTGTCAAATGTAAAAAAAGAAAGTAGCAAATCTTCTATTTAAACTTAAGTCTTTCAATTAAATATTAAGAATCATAAATAGTACCGGTTTTAAGGTTTTTAGATGATCCAGTAACAGAGGATAATGAATTTTCTTCATTTCTCATTTTTAAAACTCCCAATAAAGCAAAAATTAATGCTTCTTTAAACTCAATCAAAATAGAGTTGGGAACCACCACATTTACTTTTAATTCTTTTAATTTTTTAATCCAAAATTTATTGTAGCTTCCTCCTCCAGTAATTAGTATTTTATCTTTTTCATCAAACTTCAAAGAAGTTTTAATTGTTTCAGACAAATGAATGCCAATAGTAAAAAGTTGATCATAAATAGAACAATTACTTTTATCAAATATGGGTTTATACCAACGATTAAAATCTTCAATTCCTAAAGATTTTGGAAATTCTTTTTTATAAAATTCTAATTTTTTGAGTTCAGACATTAAATTTTCATTATAATTACCTTGAGCTGCTAGTTGACCATCTTTATCGTATGAAAAACCTAATTTATTAGATAAATAATTAGAAGTCATATTAGCAAAATTAATATCACCAGCAATTACTTTTTTACCATTTTTAAATGAAATATTGGCAATTCCACCTAGATTTAAACAAGCTTTATATTGATTAAATAAAAGTTGATCACCTATTGGAACTAAAGGCGCTCCCTGCCCCCCAAAAGCAACATTAAGAGTTCTAAAGTCTGATATCGTTTTTATATTAGTTGAAGCATAAATTTGAACTCCATTTCCTAATTGAAAGGTAAATCCATTTTGTGGTTCGTGAAAAATAGTGTGACCATGAGAGCTGATTAAATCTATTTCTTCTTTTACTATATTATTGAATTTTATAAATTGATTGATTATTCCTCCTATGTATTTTCCAAATTCATGATCTAGAAAAATAAAGTCACGAGCCTTTAAAAGATGAGCATTTATAAGTTTCTTCTTCCATTTTTTAGGATAATGATAAGTTTTGCTTTTTATAATATTATAGCTCCATTTATTGTCTAATAATAATTGGCAGTATACAATATCTAATCCGTCAAGAGAAGTTCCTGACATAACACCTATAACTGAATATTTATTCATGGAATTTAAAGTATATCGTATCGTTACAATATAGTATTTATTTTATAGATTTAACCCCAAAATGATAATATGAATTTTAATTTAAGTGAAGAACATAAGGCAGTGCAAGAGGCAGCAAAAAGTTTTGCAGAGAATGAATGTAAGCCAGGAGTTATTGAGAGAGATAGAGACCAAATAGTAGGGTTTGAACAACTGAAACAGCTAGGAGAATTAGGTTTCATGGGGATGATGGTAGATCCTAAATATGGTGGCAGTGGAATGGATACCTTAAGTTATGTTTTAGCTATCGAAGAAATATCCAAAATAGATGCCTCGATTTCTGTAGCTATGTCTGTTAACAATAGTTTAGTATGCTGGGGACTTGAAAATTTTGCCAGTGAAGACCAAAAGCAAAAATATCTTGTTCCTCTAGCAAAAGGACAAAAAATAGGAGCTTTTTGTTTATCTGAACCTGAAGCAGGATCTGATGCTACTTCACAAAGAACAAAAGCAATTGATATGGGTGACCATTATTTAATGAATGGTACTAAAAACTGGATAACAAATGGCAGTACAGCATCTACCTATTTAGTAATAGCTCAAACTGATGCTGATAAAGGTCATAAAGGGATTAATGTTTTCATATTAGAAAAAGGAATGCCAGGTTTTGAAATTAGTGTAAAGGAAGATAAGCTAGGGATAAGAGGAAGCGATACGCATACTTTAGTTTTTAACGATGTAAAAGTTCCTAAAGAAAATAGAGTAGGAGAGAATGGTTTTGGATTTAAATTTGCAATGAAAACACTTGCCGGTGGTCGAATCGGTATTGCAGCACAAGCACTAGGTATTGCAGCTGGAGCATATGATCTTTCACTAGCTTATTCAAAAGAAAGAGAAACTTTTGGCAAACCAATAAATAAACATCAAGCCATTCAATTTAAATTAGCCGATATGTATGTAGATATTGAAAATGCTAGAAATTTAGTCTATAAAGCAGCATGGCACAAAGATCAAAAAATGGATTATAATTTATCTGGAGCTGTTGCTAAATTACATGCTTCTGAGGTTGCGATGAGAACAACTATTGAAGCAGTTCAAATACACGGTGGATATGGATATGTTAAAGAATATCATGTAGAAAGATTAATGAGAGACGCCAAGATTACTCAAATTTATGAGGGTACTTCTGAAATACAAAGAATTGTAATAGCTAGAAATACAATTTCTTAATCAAAAAAAAAGAGGNATTACCCTCTTTTTTTGATTATTATTTTTTNTTNATTTATTTCCAAACTTCCATTCCGCTAGGACTTCCTATTCTATCCATAGCNCATCTAAAACCAATGGCTGAAGATGAACGATTTTCCTCTAAATATCTTCTTGTTCCAGGGTTTAAATAATAGGCTCTATCTTTCCAGCTGGCCCCTTTGAAAACTCTAGATTTATCAGAAATTAAACTTGTTAAANTGGCAGCAACACCTGTACCNTTACCTGTTTCTTGACCTCTTTGATACATTACAAAATCCTCATTGAATTTACCTGAATTTAATTCATCAATTTTAGGACCATTATAATCAGGATCTCCAGGATGTTTTAAAGAAGATTTTAAATCACCATCTAAATAATCAATATTATCCGCAATTCTATAATTACTTCTTTTCATATTTTCTTCTGCNGTAACTTCTCTCATTTTAACATTACCAGGAGTATTGAGAATATAATCTGACATTCCTGATCTCAACATAGGACTTATAGCAATTGCATATCCACTAAGGCTAGGATCTTGTTCTACTTGAAGTTCAAAATCTTCAAAAACTTGATCAAAAATTTCTTGAATTTTTCCAGAAGCCTCTATGATTTGTTTGTTTTTTAATAAATCTTTTGCTTCTTTAATATATTGATCAATAACAAGTAATAACTCTTTTTCAACAGAATCTAAACGACTTTTGGTAACATAACCATAAGTTCTTACCCCTTTAGCTACTTTTTCATCTCTTTCTGCCTTGAATTCCGTAATATATTGCTCAATACCATCTATATCATAAATAGTTGTGTTGTATTTCTCATCAATTGAACCTCCAGCATTCAAAACTTTAGTTTTGAAAACATTNCCTCTAAAAGGTCTAAACTCATCTGCATCTTCTGAAGTAAGTGGTCTATATACATCTAGTACCCATTCACTAACATTACCTGCCATATTATAAAGTCCATAATCATTAGGCCAATAAGAAAAAACAGGTGCAGTAATATCTGCGTTATCATTCAAATGTCCAGAAACACCCATATAATCTCCTCTTCCTCTAACAAAATTGGCTAACATATCTCCTTGAAAATTTTCTTGAGGATTTCTTACCCAATGACCATCCCAGGGATATAATCTTTTTTCTATAACTCTTTCGTCGATAGTATTACCAATTAGACCATANGCAGCGAATTCCCATTCAGCTTCAGTTGGTAGTCGATAACGAGGTAAAATAATACCGTCAGACATTTTAACATTTCTAGTAGCTAAATTTTTCAACTTAAGTTTACCAGTTGTGGGATCATAACCACCTTTAGAAGGGTCTAAATTAGCAATTTGTCCTTGTGGGTTTAAACCTTGTTCGTATTGTCCAGCCATATAAGCATCAGTTGTAAAAGGTTCGTTTTGTTGGTTTGGATTCATTAATAATATACCCTCTCTTATTAGTATATACTCATTAACTCTATCGGATCTCCATCTACAAAATTCATTTGCTTGATTCCATGAAACACCAACAACAGGGTAATCTCTGTATGCAGGNTGTCTTAAATAATACTCAACATATTTTTCATTAAACCCAAGCTTTTCTCTCCAAGATAAGGTGTCAGGTAAGGATTTTTTATAAATCATTGGATATTCAGTGTATGTTCTTCCCACCCAATACATATATTCACACCAATGGTAGTTGGATATTTCTGTTTCATCCATATAAAAAGANGATACAGTTACTCTTCTAGGAACATTATGATTCTCATAGGTAACATCTTGTTCAACTCTTCCCATAGTAAATGTACCACCTTCAATGAGAATTAGTCCAGGACCAGTCTCTTGTTCAGAATAAGGTACTTTTTGAAAACCACCATTTTTTGGGTTGTTGTAATCCCATCCAGTAATGCTAGAGGTTTCATACTCTGTTCCACAGCTAGAAATTANACANGTAATTAATAAAGCTGACATTAGATAAACAAAAATATTCTTCATTTCAATAAGTTTATAGTATCGCAATTAACGTAATTATTCTGCGAAAGTTACAAATTTATGTTTTTTTTTAGAAAGAAGGGCAACTTAATGTCTTGTATAGCTGATTTTTATTGTCACAACCAAAATTTATTTGAATTGAAATCTCATGAGAACCTGATGTTGCGATATAAAGTCTTGATAAATTTACTCCGTAGCTGTATCCAATTTTCATTAAACCCATTTTAGCACCCAATATGATGGTGTAATTATTATCGTCTCTATACCAAAACCCTATGGCATAGGGGCCTTTTTCACCATAAATCCCAATGTTAAGTTGTTGATTGATTCCTTGTTGTTTCCATATTATGTTAGGTGAAACAATTATTGGGTGATTATCTATTTGAGATTGACTATTCATAATCGGAAGGTGAGCTCCTAAATTTAAAGTATACTTTCTCTCCAATTTTGAATTATTAGAAATAAATAATTGTTGTGGTTGCGTTAAGTGATGTGCAGAAAAACCAAAAAAAAGTTTTTCAGTATAACCTAAAATACCAGTGCTAAAATCAACCCCATTTCTTGAGTCATTAAATCCCATATTTGAAGATGGATTAACAAATCCTCTTAGAGGATCAATCATATCAACAAAATTTAATTGACTGTAATCAAGTTTATTTTGCCACAAGCTTGCTTCAAAACCTGTTCTAAAATGAAAGTTTTTAGAAAATTTAATATCAAAAGAATAAATACCACTAATTCTATTGTTTTGAATAGACCTGGCTAATTTATCATTAACAATGATAATTCCTAACCCTCCATGAATTTCATCAAAGTTTTGGTCATAGGAGACAGATGTAGTGTTAAAAATATTGGGAAGGCCAGTCCATTGAGCTCTATGGTTAGTGCTTAACCTTGGACAACTGTTAGTCCCTGCAAAAGCTGGATTTAAATACAATGGGTTAGAAAAGAACTGAGAGAATTCTGCATCTTGGCAATAAAGTTTATTGTGACTAAAAAAAAATATAATTGAATTGATCAAAAAGCATTTTATAAATAGAGTTTTTAAATATTTGCTTTTGAATATTTTCATGTAANTTTTAAANTATGATTTTCAAGTAACCCTAAAATAATATTAATCAATTTATTATAGTACAATATTACTTTTAATTTTGAGTTATATACCAACAAAACTAAGCGTGAAATATTGTCGTATAATCATATTTTTTTTAATTGCTAATCCACTAATTTTTATATGTCAAAATTATGTTACTGTTNAAAAAACTATAAATTACGATTATATAAGTTGGACAAAAGACTCAAAAANGGAGCTATTATGTCCTGTAAATGGCTACTTCGATCAAGCCACATTTCAACCTGTATTTCAGCTTAAACTAAGTAAAGGTGAATATCAAATCAAAGATTTTGAATTTGAGGAAAGAGCACTAACAGAAAAAGAAAAAAAAACATATAAAAACTTAATCTTTGATTCAGCCTATTCTAGTACATTTAGAAAGCAAGAGCAAAATAATAAATTAATTAACCAGCTTTTTCTTTTAAATTGTATAAGACAAGTAGCCGATCAATTGTATCTTTTAACAGATTTTAAAATTTCTTTACAAAAGCTTCCGTCAAGTATTCCTAGAACAAAAAGTTCATCTTTTACCAATCAATCAGTTTTAAGTGATGGTTCTAGTTGGTTTAAACTAAGAAATCAACAACCAGGAATTTATAAAATAGATTATAATTTTTTAATTAATAATTCCATTATTGATGGCAATATACCCTCTAATAATATTCATTTATTTTCTAATAATNTAGGGTTACTAAATTTTATAAATAATGGCTCCAGGCCAGATGATTTAAAACAACAATCCATATTTATTTATGATGGAGGAGATGGGGTCTTTTCATCTGGAGATTATATGCTATTTTATTTATATGGACCTGATAAAATAAATTGGGATGGGCAAAACTTTTACCATACAAAGCATATATATTCTGACAGTGCTTATTGTTTCTTAAATATTAGTTCTAGTAAAAACCCAGAACTTTTAGATTCTGTTAATGACAATAATCAAATTTTTGATCAAACAATTACTAAGTTTAAAGACTTTAAGTATCTAAATCAGGATAAAATTAATTTACTTAAATCTGGATCACAGTGGTTTGGGGATGTTTTTGATTTAACCAATGTTTTCACTTATCCATTTTCTTTTAATAATTGTACAGACTCTTCACATATTAAATTAAAGTTGATGAGTAAATCTAATTATTCATCTGCCTATTTTTATNCATCAATTTTTAACGAAAATAGATCTGTTACCATATCCTCTTCAGGATCTTCTTACTATGCAGACGTTGGAAAAATAGCAATAGAAGAATTTGATGTTTTAAATAATCCAAATATGCCCTATGAATTACGATTAGAATATTCTAATAATGGCGCTCCTTCTTCAAAAGGTTATTTAGATTATATAGAAATAAATTGTACCAGACAATTAACGATTGACAATCAGCAGTTTGATTTTCACCTTAATGACATAGGAAATCAAAACTCCTANTCGGAGATTATTTTAAACAACGCTTCATCGGTTGATATGATTTGGGATATTTCTAACCTTTTTGATGTTAAAAATATTTCATTTCAAAAGTTAGGTTCTTCCTTGTCATTTAAAAATCAAATTGATTCTTTAAAACATTTCATAGCCATTTCTGGAAGTAATTTTCCATATCCCCAATTTGATAAAGAAGTTTTGAATCAAAATTTACATGCCGATAATACAGTTGATATGATAATTGTTTCTCCTTCAGAATTTCTTTCTGCTGCCTATGACTTGAAATCAGTTCATGAGCTTGAAGGGTTAAGTGTTATGGTTGTTAAAGATGAAGAAATTTATAATGAATTTTCTGGAGGAATACCAGATGCAACAGCTATTAAACAATTTTTAAGAATGTTTTATGTTAGAGAGAATGGCAATCCCAATACTATACCTAAATATTGTTTACTTTTTGGAGACGGATCCTACGATAATAGAAATATTTTAGGGCATAATAAAAACACATTACCTATTTATGAATCTTTCGAATCATTAAGTGTAGTTAATACTTATGCTACTGATGATTATTTTGCGATTTTAGCCGATGGTGCTTCAATGCAGAATACAGATTTTTTAAATATTGGAGTAGGGAGATTAGTGGTGACTAACATTGTTGAGGCCAATGAAATGGTTCAAAAAATAAAAAACTACATTTTTGATGAAGATAATGCAATGAATAACCTTAATTGTAATAATAACTTGTCCAATAGTATTTATCGTGATTGGAGAAATAAGGTAGTTATGGTNAGTGANGACGAAGATAATAATGCTTATTTCACAGATATAGANATAATGTCCAATAAAATAAAAACAAATAAACCATCTGCTAATATNATTAAAATTCATTCTGATGCATATTCTCAAAAGTCAACCACAGTTGGTGAACGAATCCCCGATGCTGAAGCAGCCATTAATCAAAAGGTTCAAGACGGTGCATTAATTGTTAACTATATCGGTCATGGTGGTGAGACAGGATGGGCACATGAGCAAATTTTAACAGTTCCCACTATTCAAAATTGGGATAATTCAAAGTCAATGCCTGTTTTTATGACTGCTACCTGTGAGTTTGGAAGATTTGACGACCACGATAGAGTATCTGCCGGTGAATATGTATTATTAAATAAAAANGGTGGAGGCATAGGTTTATTTACTACTACTCGTTTGGTATATGCTCTTCCTAACGAATATTTAAACAGATTTTTTTACGATACTGTTTTTGATTTTGTTGACCAAAAACCGCAAAGATTGGGAGATATATATGTCGGAACTAAAAATAAGTTTGCTCAAAATAGTGCTGATAGAAATTATAGGAAATTTGCACTACTTGGAGATCCAGCAATAAAATTGGCTATACCTGAATTTAAAGTGCAAATAGACTCATTTAATAAAGACACTGTAAATGCTTTAAGTGAAGTGGTTGTATTTGGTCATTTAGAAGACGAGTTAGGACTCGGATTATCGAATTTTAGTGGTAAAGTTTATCTTACATTTTATGATAAAGAATCATCTTTAACAACTTTAGGAACCAATCCAAGTTCAGATACTTTGCCATTCAAAATGTGGAAAAACATCATTTACAGAGGAAAATCNTCTGTTTCAAATGGTCTCTTTAGTTTCACTTTTAAAGTCCCAAAAGATATTGGCTATAGTTATGGTTTTTCTAGAATGAGTTTATATGCAGAAAATGGTTTTATTGATGCAAGTGGTTATAATGATTCGCTTATAATTGGAGGAATAGATACTAATGCCACTAAAGATGAAAATGGACCAGAGTTAGAATTATATTTAAATGATGAAAACTTTGTTTCAGGTGGGATTTCTAATAGTAGCCCATTGCTTATAGTTTCTGTATTTGATGAAAATGGAATCAACACTGTTGGTAATGGAATTGGTCATGACATTGAACTCGTGATTGATAATGATTTTTCTAATTCTATAATTTTAAATGATTATTATGAAGCTGATTTGGACACTTACAAGAGTGGGGAAATTAATTTTGAACTTAGTGAATTGTCAACAGGAGAACATACTATAAAAATAAAAGTATGGGATAACTACAACAATTCTTCAACAAGAGAGCTCAACTTCATAGTTGTTGAGGAAAATGAAATTCAACTTAAAAATGTATTAAATTATCCCAATCCTTTTACTACTCAAACTGCTTTTTTCTTTGAACATAACCAAAATTGTAATTTCTTAGATTTAAGTATTATTGTTTACACTGTTTCTGGTAAAATAGTGAAACGAATAAATCAGAGAGTTCATAATGAAGGCTTTAGATCTGAAGGTATAAATTGGGATGGAAGAGATGATTTTGGAGAACAATTAGCTAAAGGTGTTTATGTTTATAATCTCAGTATAACCAATGAGCAAGGTAGAACAGCAGATAAAACTCAAACAATGTTCCTTTTGAAATAATTATTTTCTAAACACTATTTATATATATTTGTCGTTAGCCANAATAATTTCTTAAAAAATGAACCTAGATAAATCAATTTTAGTAAAACTTTCTTTTGTAGTTTTTACGNTGCTTTTTCAAAGCAACTTAGCTTTTGCTCAAATTAGCACTCAACAATTGGGTGGCAGCCAAATCAATACTATTACTACAGCTGTTCCNTTTTTACTTATATCGCCAGATTCAAGATCTGGAGCAATGGGAGATGTTGGTGTGGCCATAAGCCCTGATGCTAATGCTATTCATTGGAATCCAGCAAAATTGGTTTTTATAGATCCGATAAAAGATGTAGGTTTTAGTATGTCTTATTCCCCATGGTTAAGAGCATTGGTAAACGATATTAATTTAGCTTATTTAGCAGGCTATAAAAGGTTAGATAGGTTCTCAACAATTGGTGCATCTTTAAGGTACTTTTCTCTAGGAAATATAACATTTACAGACAATTTCGGAACAACAATCAGAGATTTTAAACCTAATGAATTTGCGTTTGATATTGTTTATTCTAGAAAATTAAGTGACAATTTTTCTGCTGGATTAGCTGCAAGATATATTTATTCTAATTTAACTGGAGGAACTTCTGTAGGAGGAGCAGATACTAAGCCTGGTCAGAGTGCAGCTGCAGATTTATCTCTCTACTATATATCAAACCCTTTTAATATTGCAGATAAAAAATCTACTATAGCATTTGGGACTAATATTTCAAATATTGGTGCTAAAATGGCTTACACTGAAAATGCAGAACGAGATTTTATACCTACTAATTTGAGATTGGGAAGTACTATTAGTACTGAGCTTGATGAATTTAACCAATTTTCTTTTTCATTTGATATTAATAAACTATTGGTTCCTACTAATCCTTATTATAATCCAAATGATGGTAGTATTGTTTCTGGAAGAGATCCAAATGTTGGTGTTGCCACAGGTATTTTTGGCTCCTTTTCTGATGCTCCTGGAAATGTACTTTTAGATAATAACAATAATTATTATGTTGAAAGTGGATCTAAGTTTAATGAAGAATTAAATGAATTAAATCTTTCATTAGGAGCAGAGTTTTTATACAGCGAACTTTTTGCTTTGAGAGCAGGATACTTTCACGAACATCCAACAAAAGGTAATAGAAGGTTTATTTCCTTTGGAGCAGGAATAAAATATAAGGTTTTAGAACTCGATTTATCTTATATTTTAGCTCTAACTCAACAAAGCCCACTTGCCAATACTATTAGGTTTTCTATTAAGCTTAACATGGGAGGTTCGGAATCTAATGAATAGTTAAATGATTGAGAAATTAACTATTTCTTATAAATCGTACGATTCTAAAGAAGAACTTTCTTTCTTAGATCAGAAGTTAGTTAACAAATCAGAACAGATTTTAGAAAGTGCCTACTCTGCATATTCGGGTTTTAGCGTTGGTGCTGCAGCTTTACTTAGTAATGGTGAGATAATGGCTGCTAATAACCAAGAAAATATTGCTTACCCTTCATCCATGTGTGCTGAAAGAGTTCTATTTTACTTTTGTAAATCTAACTTTCCAGATCTAATTATTGAAAAAGTTGCAATATCTGTGAAATCAGTTGAGAAAGTCATTGACAATCCTATTTCTCCATGTGGATCGTGTAGACAGACTATGTTTGAATATGAACAAAATCAGAATAAAAAAATTAAAATTTTTTTAAAGGGAGAGATTGGAAAAGTACTTGAAATGAATAGCGTTGAAGATCTGCTGCCATTAGCCTTTAAAACAGATGTTCTAAAACGTTATTAAAATTTATTCCAAAACTTTAATTTCTTTTCATATATACTATATTTGTAGTTAAATTTTTTTATATGCCAACAACAACCATAGAAAAAACTGTAAAAAATAAGTCCAAAAAAGCTTTGAATTTNTCAAAAAAACAATATTTAAAGTGGTATAAAGACATGCTCGTCATGCGAAAAGTTGAGGAGAGAGTAGGNCATCTTTACATCCAACAAAAATTCGGTGGATTTTGTCATTTATACATTGGACAAGAAGCAATAGTTGCCGGAACGGCTTCTGCATGTAAGAAAGAAGATAAACATATTACTGCTTACCGAGATCACGCTCATCCAATTGCATTAGGTGTTCACCCAAAGTACATGGTTGCTGAACTTTATGGAAAAAAAACTGGAATGTCCAAAGGGAAAGGTGGTTCTATGCATATGTTTAGTAAAGAGGTAAATCTCATGGGAGGTCATGGAATTGTTGGTGCTCAAATTCCTATGGGTGCAGGAATAGCTTTTGCAGACCAGTACAAAGGAAATAAGGCGGTAACCTACTGTTCATTTGGTGACGGTGCTGCTAGACAAGGAGCTCTTCATGAAACATTTAATATGGCTATGATGTGGAAAATACCTGTAATATTTATTATTGAAAATAATAATTATGCAATGGGAACATCTGTTAAAAGAACTACTAATGTTGAAGACATGAGTGAAATTGGTAAATCTTATCATATGCCTTCAAAAGTAGTTGATGGTATGTCTGTAGAAGCAGTCCATTATGCTATTGAGGAGGCTTCTGAAAGAGCAAGAAAAGGTGATGGACCTACTTTACTTGATATAAGAACTTACAGATACAAGGGACACTCNATGTCCGACCCTCAAAAATACAGAACTAAAGATGAAGTAGAAGATTATAAAGGTAAGGATCCTATAATTCAGGTTCTTAAAACTATAACGGATCATAAGTTAGCTTCTGATAGTGACATAAAAAAAATTCAAGAAGACGTTAAGAAAATTGTGGATGAGTCTATTGCTTTTGCAGAAGAATCACCAGAGTTGGAAGCNCATGAATTATATGAGGATGTATATACTCAAAAGGATTATCCATTTATAAAAGATTAAATTTATCATATGGCTGAAATTGTAAGAATGCCCAAATTAAGTGANACCATGACTGAAGGTGTGGTTGCAGAATGGCATAAAAAAGTAGGAGATAGTATTGAAAGTGGAGAACTCTTAGCAGAAATTGAAACNGATAAAGCTACTATGGAATTTGAGTCTTTTCAAGAAGGAGTCTTATTGCATATTGGTGTAGAAAAAGGACAAAATGCACCTGTTGATTCAATACTAGCAATTCTTGGAGAAAAAGGAGAAGATATTCATGAGCTTTTAAAAGATGAAAAGGCTCCTAAAGAANAAAAAGAACCTCAAAAAGAAGAAAAATTAGTTNCTAAGTCTGAACCATTAAAAGAAACACCTGTTGAATCACCACCTATTATTGAAACATCTTCCAATTCAAATAATTCATTTCCTCCGGCGGAATCTATTTCAAATTCTGGTTCTAAAGCATCTCCGCTCGCTAAAAAACTTGCTGAAGAAAGAGGAATTAATTTAAAATTTGTTAATGGAACTGGAACTGATGGTAGAATTGTAAAAAGAGACATTGATAATTTCCAAGGAAAATCTAGTATCACTGGACAAGAATCATTTATTGATGAATCCGTTTCTCCTATGAGAAAAGTTATTGCTCAAAGACTTTCTGAAAGTAAATTTTCAGCACCACATTTTTACCTAACTGTTTCAATAAATATGGATAATGCCATAGAGTCAAGAAAAGCCATTAATAAAGCTATATCTCCATCTAAAATTTCCTTCAATGATTTTGTTGTTAAAGCAGCAGCAGTCTCTCTTAAAGATCATCCTAAAGTAAATGCATCTTGGCATGGAGACTTTATAAGATATAAAAATCACGTTCATATTGGTGTTGCAGTAGCAGTTGATGAAGGTCTTTTAGTACCAGTTGTTAGATTTGCAAACGAAAAGTCTTTAACCAATATTGGAGAAGAAGTCAAAACATTTGCTAAAAAAGCTAAAAATAAAAAGCTNCAACCTGAGGAATGGGAGGGGAATACTTTTACTATTTCTAATCTTGGAATGTTNGGAATAGATGAGTTTACGGCAATCGTAAACCCACCAGATGCATGTATTTTAGCTGTAGGTGGAATACAACAANTTCCAATTGTTAAAAGTGGAGAAATTGTTCCAGGAAATATTATGAAAGTTACTTTAAGTTGCGATCACAGAGTNGTAGACGGTGCAGTTGGTTCAGCATTTTTAAATACTTTCAAAAATTATTTAGAAAATCCTGTATTATTATTAGGTAAAGATTCTATATAATCATCTAGAATATTTTAATTTTTTTGTTCTATTTTCATAGATGAATTTTATTTTCATTTTTGGACAATAACGTTTTATATACTTCTATCGAATTTTTAAAAGGAGTGGGCCCTAAAAGAGCCGACTTACTTAGGACTGAATTAAATATCTATAGATTTAGAGATTTATTAAATTACTTTCCTTTTAGATATGTTGATCGTTCTAAAACTATTTTAGTAAAAGATATTTCAGAATCTATAGGAAATGTTCAGATTTTAGTAAAAATCACAAATATTCAAGAGCTAGGCCAACCTAGAAAAAAAAGACTATTAGTTACCGCATTTGATAATAGTGGAACCGTGCAGTTAGTATGGTTCAAAGGCGTGAAATGGATTAAATCAACCATTAAGATTGGAGAACAATATGTAGTTTTTGGTAAGCCAAATTTTTATGGAGGAACACTTAATTTTAATCATCCAGAAATTGAGTTAGAGGAAAAAAATAAAAATAAAGTAGGGAATCTTCAACCTGTTTACCATTCTACTGAAAAGTTATCCTCCTTTGGGCTTCAATCTAAAGGAATTGAAAATTTAATGAGAAACTTATTACCACAAGTATTAAATTTTATACCTCAAACTCTTAACCAAAGAATTGAAAAAAAGAACCATTTTCCATCCATTAATAATGCTTTTGCCAATATCCATTTTCCAAAGGATAAAAATATTCTCCAAAAGTCTATTATAAGATTAAAATATGAAGAACTATTTTTTTTACAGCTTGGAATGACTCGTCAGAAACTTAACACTAGAAAAAAATCTAAAGGATTTGTCTTTAAAGAAGTGGGTGATAATTTCAATAAATTTTTTAAAGATTACCTTCCTTTNGAATTGACCAATGCTCAAAAAAGAGTAGTTAAAGAAATTCGTAAAGATTTAGGTTTAGGTTCCCATATGAATAGACTTTTACAGGGTGATGTTGGGAGTGGTAAAACTTTGGTTGCAGTCCTTACAATGCTGCTGTCAATTGATAATGGATTTCAGGCTTGTTTGATGGCTCCAACAGAAATTTTAGCCAATCAGCATTTTAAAACTATAGAAAATTTTTTAAATCCATTGGGGATAAATATTNCGCTACTTACTGGTTCAGTAAAAAAATCTGAAAGAAAAATTATTCATGAATCATTAGAAGATGGTAGTCTACANATACTAGTAGGAACCCATGCACTTNTAGAAGATAAAGTAAAGTTTAANAATTTGGGATTAGCCATTATTGATGAACAGCATAGATTTGGAGTTGCCCAAAGAGCAAAATTATGGAAGAAAAACCATTATCCTCCCCATGTTTTAGTTATGACAGCTACACCAATTCCTAGNACTTTAGCCATGACATTTTACGGAGATTTAAATGTATCAGTAATTGATGAATTACCACCAGGAAGAAAACCAATTAATACCATCCATCGATTTGATTCTAGTAGGCTAAAAGTTTTCCAATTTATTGAAGATGAAATTAAAAAAGGTCATCAAGTTTATATTGTCTATCCTTTAATTGAAGAATCTGAAAAATTAGATTATAAAGATTTAATNGACGGTTATGAAAGTATTGTAAGAAGATTCCCATTACCAAATTATAACGTTAGTATAGTTCATGGTAAAATGAAACCTGAAGCTAAAGATTATGAAATGGCTCAATTTGTTGCTGGTAAAACTCAAATAATGGTAGCGACAACTGTTATAGAAGTGGGAGTAGATGTGCCTAATGCTTCATTAATGGTTATTGAAAGTGCTGAAAAATTTGGACTTTCTCAGTTGCATCAACTTAGAGGAAGAGTAGGNAGAGGAGCAGATAAATCATATTGTATACTTATGAGTGGGTACAAACTATCAAATGAGGCTAAAATAAGAATCGAAACTATGGTAAGAACTAATGATGGATTTGAAATTTCAGAGCAAGATTTGAAAATCAGAGGNCCTGGAGATGTTATGGGAACTCAGCAAAGTGGAGTCTTAGATTTTAAATTAGCTGACCTTGCAAAAGATGGACAACTAGTTCAATTAGCTAAAATTGATGTTGATGAATTGATTGCTTTAGATTCAGATATTTCTAGTTCAGAAAATCAATCTATTAAAAAAGANCTAATTCGTCTAATGAAATTAAAACCAAATTGGAGTAACATTAGTTAATCTCTAATTTAACATTTTCTATATTTACATTTTAAAATAAATTTATGGCCTCCACTTCAGAAATAAAAAACGGACTTTGTATCAAGCACAATAATAAATTAATGCAAATAAAAGAATTTCAACATGTTAAACCCGGTAAGGGCCCCGCATTTGTAAGAACTAAGATGAGAGGCATTGAAGATGGAAGAGTTTTGGATCACACATTTCCCTCGGGTCATAAGATTGAGATTGTGAGAATTGAAAATAGACCATATCAATATTTATATAAAGAAAATGATGGTTATCATTTCATGAATACCTCAAATTATGAACAAGTATTTATTGAATCTCATATGATTGATCAACCTGATTTTTTAAAGGAGGGAATCATTTGTACCATTGTTTTCCATGCTGAAGAGGAAATGCCGTTGTTAGTAGAACAACCCCAGTTTCTATCCACAGAAGTTACATATACAGAACCAGGAATAAAAGGAGATACTGCAACTAATACTATGAAGCCTGCAACCATTGAAACTGGAGCAAAAGTCAAGGTTCCATTATTTATAAATACAGGTGATTTGATTAAAGTTGATATTCAAAAAGGTATTTACGTAGAAAGAATTAAGTCATGAGTTTTACTATCCACGGCATTCAACATTTAGGAGTAGGAGTTCCAGATCACAAATTATCATGGAAATGGTATAGAAAATTCTTTGGAATGGATATTCCCTTGTTTAATGATGAAGCAGAAGCCCCTTTAATGACCATTTATACCAAAGGAAAAGTTATTTCTAAACGAGCTGCTATGGTTCTCAATATAAAAGGTGGTTGTGCTATGGAGATTGTCAGCCCTAGTACTTTTAAAGCCTCACATGCAAAAAATGATTTTCAACTTGGTGACTTAGGAATTTTTATGGGAATGATTAAAACTCCTGATTTAGAAAATGCTTATAATTTTTTCCAATCAAATAATGGTAATATCATTTCAAAAGTCATTCCCACTCCTTATGGTTATAATACTTTTTATGTTAAAGATTTAGACGATTTAATTTGGCAGATTATACCAGCTAATGATTTTTATACCAATCATACTCATCCTACNGGAGGAACAGTAGGTTGTTCAATAGGGGTATCTAATATGGATAAATCTTTGGCTTTCTATAGTTTATTGGGTTACAATGAGGTGGTACATGACCAAACCAGCGTCTTTACTGATTGGGCTNATATTAATGGAGGAGAATTAGAGTATAGAAGAGTTTTAATTTCTCAAAAAAATCCATCTGGAGGAGGGTTCTCAAAACTAGCAGGTAAAAGTTATATTGAGTTAGTTCAAGATATATCTAGTAGAGTTCCTAAAAAAATTTATGAAGACAGGCTCTGGGGAGATACAGGTTTTGTTCACTTAGGCTTTGACGTTAGAAATATGAAAGCTTTAGGAAAAAAACTTTCTTCTGAGGGTTTTGGATTTACTTGTGATACTAATGATGTATTGAGCATGGGGGAGAGTACAAAAGTTCATTGTACTTATTGCGAAGACCCTGATGGAACTTTAATGGAGATGATAGAAGTATATAAAATTCCAATTATTGAAAAATTAGGATTGTATTTAAATGTTGAAAAACGAAAAGCTTCACAACCTTTACCAGACTGGATGTTAAAAGCATTAAAATTTACAAGAATCAAAGATTAATCAGGGGATTGCTTCCTAATTAGTTTGAAAAAAAGTTCTGGAAAAAATCTTTTTACATTTAGTATCCAGGCACCTTTTCCGCCAGAGTAAATTTCTTTTTTCTGATCCATTATGCCATCTATAATATCTTGAGCACATTTTTCAGGAGATATACCTTTTTCTATTAAAGAATCATTTTTTTTATTGGTTACTCCTTTTTCAGTAATAGCATTTAAAGAAATATTGGTTTTAACTAAAAAAGGAAAAACAATACTTATGAAAATATTATTTTTTTCTTCTTCAAGCCTAAGGGATTCAAAAAACCCTACTTGAGCAAATTTTGATGCAGAGTAAGATGATCTCAAGAAAAAACCAAATTTTCCAGAGCTACTGCTTATGGTAGTAATGTGTCCGCTTTTTTGTTTTTGCATTACTGGAAGAATACTTTTAGTTAAAGCAACAGTCCCAAAATAATTTACTTCCATAATTTTTCGATCTATTTCTATATCAGTTTCATAGGCTCTTGACCTTTGGCTAATTCCGCCATTATTAATTAATAAATCTATGCTTTTGAATTTGGACACAACTTTTACAACCTTTTCAGAAAAGTCTGATGATCTCTCTAAATCTATGGGTAAAATAAGAACTTCAGTGTTACAAAGATTAGCAACTTCCACTAATTGATCTTCTTTTCTCGAAGATAGTACTAAGTTAGCACCTAAAGAACCTAACTTTATTGCTAATGCTTTTCCTATACCTGATGATGCTCCGGTAATCCAGACTGTTTTTCCCTTAAAGTCAATCATAGTATAAATATATGATTTGTAAAATTAAAATGCTAAAAGGGAAATCAATGGATAAAATTTATTATTTAATTAATAAGATTATCAATCATTTCATCATCTGCAGAGAAGGGAATTGTAACCTCTAGTTTTGAATTCCTTTTCATTTCTCTTTTAATAGCAAAAATTGCTTCCTTGTTTCTCGCCCAATTTCTTCTTGCAATACCATTGTTAACATCCCAAAATAGCATATTGCTAAGTTTATCTTCAGATTCTGGAGAACCATCAATAGTTAGTCCAAATCCACCATTTATAACCTCACCCCATCCTACTCCTCCACCATTGTGAATACTTACCCATGTTGCGCCTCTAAATGAATCTCCTATTACATTTTGAATAGCCATGTCAGCTGTAAATGATGAGCCATCATATATGTTAGAAGTTTCTCTATATGGCGAGTCGGTTCCAGAAACATCGTGATGGTCTCTACCAAGAACAATTGGAGCAGAAATTTCTCCTTTTTTAATGGCTTTATTAAAAGCTTTTGCAATGGCTATTCTGCCTTCAGAGTCTGCATAAAGTATACGAGCTTGAGAACCCACAACTAAGTTATTTTCTTGTGCTCCTTTGATCCATTGAATATTATCTTTCATTTGTTGCTGAATTTCAACTGGGGCATCTTTTAATAAGTCTTTTAAAACCGAACATGCAATATCATCAGTCATTTTTAAGTCTGAAGCCTTTCCAGATGTACATACCCACCTAAAAGGGCCAAATCCATAATCAAAACACATAGGCCCCATAATATCTTGTACATAAGATGGATATTTAAAAGTCACTTTATCACTTTTCATTATATCAGCACCTGCTCTTGAAGCTTCAAGTAAAAATGCATTGCCATAATCGAAAAAATAAGTCCCTTTTTTAGTATGTTTTTCAATAGCATTAGTATGTCTTATTAACGATTCTTTCACTTTTATTTTGAATAGATTCGGATCTGATGTCATAAGTTTATTTGATTCATCAAAAGTTAATCCCACTGGATAATATCCTCCTGCCCATGGATTATGAAGTGATGTTTGATCTGAACCTAAATCAATGTAAATATTTTCTTTATTAAATTTTTCCCATACATCCACAATATTACCATCATAAGCAATTGAAACAACTTCTTTAGATTTTTTGGCATTTTTTACCCGCTCACACAATTTATCTAAATCACTTATGATTTCATCAACCCATCCCTGTTCATGTCTTTTGTAGCTCGCTTTAGGATTGATTTCTGCTGTAACTGAAATAACACCAGCAATATTTCCAGCTTTTGGTTGAGCTCCACTCATTCCTCCAAGACCTGAAGTAACAAATAATTTACCGTGAGGTCCATTCTCGTCTATTTTCCTACATGCATTTAGAAAAATAAACAAAAAGCCAAAAGGGAAAATTTTTGTAACATCTGGTTTAGGGGGAATGAGTGGAGCTCAACCAAAAGCTGGAAATATTTCTGGCTGTATCACAGTTTGCGCTGAGGTAAATAAAAAAGCTATTGAGACCAGGTATT
>NYYE01000049.1 GCA_002686655.1 Crocinitomicaceae bacterium
AAATCATAATCATTATATCCTTCTTTAAAATTAACTTCCTCATATTTTGTTTTCTCAACAGAACTAAATAGTGCTTTTAAATAACTATTAGATTCATTATCTCCATTGTGTAAATTAACAATTTTAAAATGTTCATTTAATGAGTAAGAAAAATAATAATTATCATCATATTTAATGGAATTCATATCATTGGAGAGTATGGTTAATTTCCCCCTTTTTTCACCCTTAGTATCTACAGAGAATATAAATTCAATTATCTTACTCTCATATGGTTTTATTTTAGTGTATGATTGACTTAATACTTCTCCATTATCAATATTTAATTTTATTTGAAATTCTAATTCACTATTGGAATGATTTGTAGCTTTAACTTTTAAAGCCTCATTCTTTTTAATTTGTCTGTTACTTTCTACAAACCAAACAGAATCTATAGTTAAATTTCCATCACTATCAGAAGAATATTTTAGAAGATTTATATGGTCATTTTCAACTAAGTTATTGTTACTCAGATCAAAGGAGTTATTTTGAAGATCTGTAAACCAAAATGTATTTATTATATCTCCTTTAAACTGTTCCTTTTGAATATCAATTATTTCAGAATAAGTTAAGCTAATTGGAGAATAAACCGTATTAATAATTTCTTTTTTTAATTCATTTTTTCTTATAGAATATGGTTTGTTTTTAAGCTTATTATTAGTGGTGAAAATATATTCTGTTTTCTCTGGTAAATTATCAATTAATTTCATGAGATCATCTTTAGCAGTTTCTAATAATGATTGGTTTTTATTTAATCTGCTCATAGAAAAAGAATTATCTAANTAGATTCCAATTTTTTTCAAGTTTTTATAGTTATTTATTTTGTTACTTTTCTTATATGGGAAACAAAATGCCAATACGATGGAACTTACTAAAAGTATTCTGGAAAGCAGCAGTAAAATATTTTTAAGCTGTGATCTTTTTTTTGTTTTTTCTTCAATATCCTTAAATAAAGTAACGTCCGAAAAATAGATAGTCTCATGTTTTTGATAATTGAATAGATGAATGAATATTGGAATTATATTCANNAGTAATGCCCAGAGAAATTCAGGATATAATAGGCTCATTAAAGCACAAAAGTAGTTAATTAAATTAAATTATCTGTTTTATTTTCAATTCCTAATCCAAATAGTGCAAAATCATATTTAACAGGATCTTTTGGGTCTAANATTCTTAAAGAATNGTCAAGTTCTTCTACAGCTTTCCAATTATTTTGAGTTCTTGATAGTAATTTTAGTTTTCTTGCAGAATTTCCACTATGTATATCTAAAGGACAAGAAAGTTTAGACATGCTAATATTTTTCCATATTCCAAAATCNACTCCTTTATCATCACTTCTAACCATCCACCTTAAANACATATTTAATCTTTTTGCAGCAGAACCACTTGCAGGGTTTGCAACATGCTTTTTAGTTCTAATCGTATTATATTTACCAAGAAAAATTTTTCTAAAACTAGAAATAGATTCCAATGAGTTATTCGAGTTTTTAAAGCTTGGAGAAAAGACTTCTTCAAGAGAAGTATTCTTTTTATAAATTTTTTGAAGTTGTAAAATAAAAAATTGAAGATCAAATACATTAAAAGTTCTATGCTTAAAATCCTTTAATAAATCAACATCTGATTCTGAAAATTTTNTTATNAAATAAAAAGGTTCATTATTCATTATTTCATTTAAAATTTTTCCACTATTGATAATTGATTTCCTATTTCCCCAAGAAAGAGTGGCCATCAATAATCCGAAAATTTCAATGTCTTGTTGCTTTTTATAATTGTGAACCAATCCAATAGGATCATTTTTTATGAAATTAGAAGTATTATATTTCTCAACAAAATAATCAAGCTTTAATTTAATTTTTGAACTAACCAAAGGGAAGATTATTAATTAATATTACCATTTTATAAAGGATTTTGTTGAGTTTATTCCACTTTGATAAAGTTGGATAAAATATATTCCAGGGCTCAAGTTTTCNGTAGGTAATAAGGTGATTGGGTTTTTTATTGAAGATGAATGTAAGATTTCACCTAATGGATTGTAAATAGTAAGATATGAACTACTTAAATAATATTTAGAATACTTAATACTAATATTTGAGCCAGTTGGATTAGGATAGATATNAAATTCTAAAAATTTANTTTTATTAATTGATAGTGGAGCATATTGGCCTTCAAATATTTTTATATTGTCTATGTATAAATTATTTCCAGCTCTGTTAGTTGTTTCAAATTTAACTAANATATCGTTGTTTGTAAAACTNGAAAGATTAACAGTATCATTTCGCCAATGAGTTAAATACTCTGGCACAAAATCATAAGAAGANGTATCAAAAGTACTAAGATCATGTCCATATTTTTGATAAATAATATTATCGTATGTNAGCCCACAATTTGTAGATGTAAANATTTTAAGAGTATCATTTAAAAAATTAGAATTACTTCTCTTTTGATAGGCTATATCAAATGTTAAAAATAATTCGTTGGATGATGGTAATGTTATTTTTGGTGAGATAAGACCATCTTTTTGATTATTTCTAGGTGCATAAGTGAAGAGCTTAATAACTGCTGATTTATTACTCCACTGTAAACCATTTGTAGAATCACTTTCCCATGTTTTATCAAGGTCTATATTTTCAATAGTCCACAGTGTATCATTAATACCATTTTCAAAATCTTCAATGAATGGAAGCGTAGTTATTTCCTTTATAATTGAAAACCTAGTAATAGTACTATTATTAAAATAATCATATTCGTCAATTCCTGTTCCAAGGTTGGCTAATATTTGTATTTCAATTTTACCAGGATTTAATCCGTTAAGAATAGGGAATGTTAAGTTTGAGCTAGAATCGGGCATTAAATTTCCTACCCAAGGAATAGTCAAAATAGTATCATCATTNACTTTGACAGTTAAATCAATATTATTAATTGAAAAATCCCCTCGGTTAGTAAAATATACAGTGGGTATAAAAGAATCATCACACGTACTTTCTTTATAATTTGGAATTGTCACTGAATCAAGATGAATATCATAGTTTGAGCTATTGGGATCGATAGGTATATGATTTTGACTTAAGTATTGAAATGCAGCATATACATCTATCATACCCATTCCGTAAACATTGTCTTCACCAGGAATTCCTAAATCAACTGCTGATAAATAGAGAGCCCAAAGAATGTCTTCACCTGATAGATANGGAAATGCTTCTTTTAATAGTAATACTGCTCCTGAAACATGAGGTGCAGCCATGCTGGTACCAGAAATAGNATTGTAATTATTCTGATCCCAAGCAGATCGNACATTTTGTCCTGGTGCTACAACTTCTGGATGAATAGCAAGTGACCCTATCCCAGAACACTGACTTGGCCCTCTGGTAGAAAAATTTGATATTGGATAAGGAAATGNTAAATTCCCATTTACACTACCAACACAAAATGTATTTACTTCAGAAGTATTGATACGTTGTGGAGAGTTTACAGTTGAATTGTTTGGACCTGAATTACCTCCAGAAAAAATATTTGCAATTCCAGCTGCTTCTATAGCGTTCATTAGGTTGACTACAAAACCTTGACAATGAATAGTGTCATTTCCATCATACCACCGCCAACTGTTATTAATTACATCTGGAATATCTTCTGTAGTAGAAGTATCGTTATCAGGGTTTAAAGCCCACTGAAAAGCTTCTATCATGTTAACAATCGGGGGAAGTGCTTGAACTGTAGAAGTTACAAAATCATTAGCAATCCAATAGGAACCAAAAGCAACTCCAATGGTATCATTAGTAGATTCTACTAGACCNGCAATAGTACCTAAAGTATGAGTTCCATGATTTTGAATAGATCCGTTAGGGAAGGAATTAAAATAACCAATCCAACTTTGTTGCATTGGAAATCTCTCTCCAATGAACCTGTTACTAAATGCAGGATGACTTGGCCATACACCTGTGTCATAGTTGTATGCTAATCTTCCTCTGCCAGTATAGCCAAGTGACCACATGGCAGGAGCATTTATAGCAACTAATCCATTTTCAACACCATTTGGAGTTCTATTATTATTAAATGAGACCTCATATTCATCGTGCGCAATAAATTTGTTGTTTTCAATTTTAATGGAAAGAATNCTAGGAAATTGAAGTAATTTATCAATTGTTGTANTATCTACAAGAGCTACAATAATATTAACTATCCAAAATGAATGGTAATAATTGCTTGAATTAGTATTTCTTTTTAAAAAATCTAAAACTTGTTTTTGGGATTTAAAAGCTTGATCTTTCAGTAATCTATTTACAATCTTAGGTCGTTGATTAATAGCTGTATTTTGCTCTTTAAATTGTTGATTTAATTCATAGCAATTAACATTGTTTTTAAATTCAATACGTATGGGAATTAACTCTCCAGGGTTTTCATCAATCCAACTCTGTATCTCAGTAGATTTTATATTTTGGTTGTAGGAGTTTAAATAGAAAATTGTAAGAGCAAAAAAACATATAAAGTTTTTCATATATCAAAAAATACTTGGAAACTCTTTGGGGTTACTTTCATGCATGATGTTGTAAATAGCTTCTTTGATATCATTCAAACTAGGTTTTGAAAAATAATCACCATCTGTTCCATAAGCAGGTCTGTGTTCTTTTGCTGTTAAAGTAACCGGCTGAGAATCTAAATGAAAATAACCTTTTTGTTTATTAATAACTTGATCTAACATAAAAGCAGTAGCTCCTCCAGGAACATCTTCATCAATAAAAATAATTTTATTTGTTTTAGCCAAAGACTTGCTAACTAAATGATTCACATCAAAAGGTATAAGTGTTTGTATATCAATTAATTCACATGAAATATTGTAATTATTTAATTCTTTAACTGCTTCTAGACAAATATTAAAAGTTGAACCATAACTTACCACTGTGATATCATTACCTTCCCTCACAATTTCAGGAATACCTATAGGAGTTGTAAACTCACCATAATTGGTGGGTTCGTTTTCTTTAATTCTGTAACCATTTAAACATTCTATTACTAATGCAGGATCATCTGAGTGTAGTAACGTATTGTAGAAACCTGCGGCTTTAATCATATTTCTTGGAACACAAACAACAATTCCTCTGACAAAGTTGATGATTCCTCCAAGTGGGGACCCAGCATGCCAAATACCTTCTAACCTGTGTCCTCTAGTTCTTATAATCAAAGGACATTTTTGAGTTCCTTTCGTTCTGTAGGATAAGGTAGCCAAATCGTCACTCATGATTTGAATACAATAAAGAAGATAATCTAAATATTGAATCTCTGCTATAGGTCTTAAACCTCTAAGAGCTAACCCAATTCCTTGTCCAATAATGGTTGTTTCTCTTATTCCTGAATCGAAGACTCTTAATTCTCCAAATTTTTCTTGAAGTCCTTCCATAGCCTGGTTGACACCACCAATAATTCCTGTGTCCTCTCCAAATGTTAATAACTCAGGAAATTTTTCAAATAATGCAATAAAATTATTTTTTAAAATAATTCTACCATCTGTTTTTGAATCACTATATATTGGATCTATAGCACCAATTTTTACAGAGCTAGAACTAAATTCGTTATATAATAAAGAATTATAATTTTCAGATTGAAAATGTTGTTGTTCTTTAAACCACTTTAATGCACTATTTTTAGACTCATTATTTTCATTTCTAAGAAGAAATAGTGTTTCTCTAAATTTGGCAAAAACATCTTTTTTAATAGGTTCTTTTATAGACTTTAACCCTTTTGTTATTTGCAAAATATTATTTTTTTCAGGACTTTCTTTAGCCATTTTCTCTAAATGAGAACAACATTCATTCAATAATATTTTATTTGGTTCTAAAAATTCATTCCATGCTAGTTTTGATTGTGATTTAACTTCCATTTTAGCATCGTTTTCTATGTTATCTAGAGTTTTTTCATCACAAATAGGTTCGTTCATAGCATTGTTAGAGCTAAGGATCCATTTTTTAAATTGTTTAATACAGTCAAACTCACTTTCCCAACTCAATCTATCTTTTGATTTATACCTCTCATGAGAACCTGAGGTAGAATGACCTTGTGGTTGTGTTATTTCTTCAATATGTACTAAAGATGGTTTATGAAACTCTCTGGTATAATTCACTGCTTTTTTATAAGTTGAAAAAAGTGAGGAATAATCCCAACCTTTACATTTGAAAATTTTAATTCCGTTAGAGTCACCTTCAATTTCAAAACCTGATAGAGCATCTGATATACTTTCTTTTGTAGTTTGAAATTTTTTTGGAACAGAAATACCATATCCATCGTCCCAAATAGACATCACAATTGGAATTTCTAAAACTGCAGCAGCGTTTATAGATTCCCAGAATACACCCTCAGAAGTACTTGCGTCTCCAATAGTTCCAAATGCTACTTCATTTCCATTGTTGGAAAACTTTTTAAAATCTTTTAGACTTTTATTTTGCCTGTAAATTTTGGATGCTAAGCCTAGTCCAATAAGTCTTGGCATTTGTGCAGCAGTACAAGAAATATCAGATGATGAATTTTTTCTATTTACTAAATCTAGCCATCTTCCCTCATCATCAATAGCCCTAGTGGAAAAATGGCCGCCCATTTGTCTACCTCCTGAATTAGGTTCTTTTTCTAAATCTGTATGTGCATAAAGACCAGCAAAAAATTGTTTTACTGTTAACTCATCAATAGCCATCATAAATGTTTGATCTCTATAATAACCTGATCTAAAGTCTCCATTTTTGAAAAACTTAGCCATTACTATCTGAGCTAATTCTTTTCCATCACCAAAAATTCCAAACTTAGCTTTTCCTGTTAAAACTTCTTTTCTTCCCAATAGTGAAGCTTCTCTACTGATACAAAGAATTTTATAATCATTTAAAACTTCTTTTATAAAATCGTTTTTATTTACTTTCTTTTTGGATAAAGTAATTGGTTTTGACATACTAGAATTGAGTCCTACAAAAATAATACTATTATATAATTAAAAAAGATGTGGTTTAATTATCTGTTGTGAAAATTATTTTTTACTCTGTAATAGTTAAAATAATTCAAAATTTTTTATGTACTAATATTACCTATATTTGATGTTTTATAAATTATAATAATATTATGAAATTATTAAAAGAAAAGACTGCTATTATTACTGGAGCTAGTCGTGGAATTGGTAGAGGAATTGCTTTGGTTTTTGCCAGGCAAGGAGCTAATATTGCTTTTACCTACAGTTCTTCAGTTGATTCAGCTAAAGAATTGGAGAATGAACTAAATTCTATTGGTATTAAAGCTAAAGGTTATCAAAGCAATGCAGCAAGTTTTACAGATTCTCAACAGCTAGCAGATGCAGTTTTGGAAGAATTTGGATCTATTGATATTTTGGTTAATAATGCTGGCATCACTAAAGACAATCTTTTAATGAGAATGGGAGAAGAAGATTTCGATAGCGTTATTGAAGTAAATTTAAAGTCTGTTTTCAACATGACTAAAGCAGTTCAAAGAACCATGTTAAAGCAAAGAAAGGGTTCTATTATTAATATGAGTTCTGTAGTAGGTGTTAAAGGTAATGCTGGTCAAACCAACTATGCTGCTTCTAAAGCAGGTATCATAGGTTTTTCTAAATCTGTCGCATTAGAATTAGGTTCAAGAAATATAAGAAGTAATGTAATTGCACCAGGTTTTATTGAAACTGAAATGACCGCAAAATTAGATGAAGATAAAGTAGCCGAGTGGAGAAGTGCAATTCCCCTTAAAAGGGGAGGGAATCCTGAAGATATAGCCAACGCTTGCGTGTTTTTAGCGAGTGATCTAAGTGCATATGTAACTGGTCAGACTTTGAATGTTGACGGTGGAATGCTCACATAATTAATTCAACTTGACTCAACTTAACTTTGATTTACCTTTTTTTGTCTTTATAATTTTTATAATCTTTGGTTTTATTCTTAGTTTCTTTCTTTATAAAAGAGATGAAATAAAATCTTTTCTATCAAAAAAGACACTTTTTCTACTATTTTTCTTAAGGTGGTTGACTTTTTCTGTACTTAGTTTTTTTTTAATAGGTCCTAAGTTTATTAAATCTGAAATATTTGTGGAGAAACCTATTTTAGTATTTGCTCAAGATAACTCTAAGAGTATTATTTCAAATTCAGATTCGATATTCTTCAAAAATAATTACCAAGATTCTATTTTAAATAAATTATTATTACTCAATGAATTTTATGATTTTAGAACCTTTATTTTTGGAGAAAAAGTAGTTGCTGATACTAATTTTACTTTTTCACATAATTCAACCAATTTTAATCAACTTTATAGTTTTTTAAATAATAAGTTTCATTCCTCAAACTTATCTGATATAATTATTGCTTCAGACGGCATTGTTAACAAGGGAAAAGATTTACCATTTTTATCTATTCCACCTTCTATTTCTGTGAACTCCCTTCTTCTAGGTGATACTAACCAATATATGGACTTAAAAATTAAATCAATCCAAAATAATAAGTATGCTCTCTTAGATAATAATTTCCCTATCGAAGTGTCTATTTTTTCTAATAGTAATTTTAAAAATGTTGAAATATCTCTGTACAGTGATTCAAAGATTTTACAAAAACATAAATTTCCAAATTTGGATGTTGGGGTTACAAAATTCACTTTTTTAGAAAAAGCCATTAAAAAAGGTTTAAAAAACTTTACTATTCAAGTTAAATCAAATATTCAAGAAAAAAATCTTCTAAATAATACAAAAACAACATTAATAGAAGTAATTGATTATTCTCAAAAAATTTTGATTCTAACCTCAGCTGCTCATCCAGATATCTCAGCATTAAATTGGGCCTTAGAAGATCAGTTAAAATCTAAAGTTTCCACATTTAATATTGATAAATTTGATCAAAATATCAACGAATATGATTTATTGATATTTTATAAACCAACAGAAAGTAATCAGTTAATGGATTTGCTTAAAAAAAGTAGACTACAAGAGATCCCATCTTTTACTGTTTTAGGAAATAATTTATCCTTAAAAAACATAGATTATTTATATTTTGGTATGAAAGAAAATAACTTTAAGGGTCAAAATGAAGTAAGTGCACAATTAAATCAGAATTTTAAATCATTTGGATTTGACAAAGAATGGCAGAATACTATTTCTACATATCCTCCTTTATCAGCACCATTTTCTATAAACTATAATCTTGTGCCAACTGCAAAAGAACTTGTTTTTCAGTCTATAAATGGCCTTAAAATGAACTATCCAATAATTTATTTCTTTAGTTCTAAAGACATAAAACATGGTGTTCTTTTGGGAGAAGGTATTTGGAGATGGAAAATGTATGAATACAATCAAACAAATGATGCTAAAGTTTTTAAAAGTTTGTTTAAAAAAGTCATTCAATATTTAAAAATAACTGAGAAAAAATCTAGGTTAAATATTATGGTACCTAAAGAGAACTTTGTTGACCAATCTCTTAATATATATGGAGAATACTATAACGAACTAATGGAGATTAGCAATGATGTAGATATTAATTTTTCTTATGCTAAGGAAGGCGAACAGAAGTTTTTTAAAAATTTAATTCCAAGAAATAATTACTATGATTTAAATTTAGAAGGACTTTCTATTGGAGATTATAATTATGAAGTAACTGTTGATGGATTGAAAAATAAAATTTCTAAGAATGGAAGTTTTTCTATTGTCAATTCACAAAGAGAAAAAATGAATACAGTCGCCAATCTCCAAAATCTTTCAGCAATTAATCAAAATGGTGAAAGTTATTCTCTTTCAAATTTAGATCAATTAATTAATAAACTTATCCTTAACGCTGGTAGTAAAAATAAAGCACATTTAGAGCAAAAAGCTAAAGATATTATAAATTATAAATGGCTGATTTTTTTATTGTTTTTTCCTTTTTTAGAATGGATAATTCGAAAAAACAAAGGTTTAATGTAGAGGATATATTTAATAAAGATCCTCGTCTAATTCTTCAAATTTGTTAAAATCATCTTCATTATACTCATTTAAAATATCGTTTATTTCATCTTTTTTATCGTCTAGAACAATTTCTTCATCTAATATTTGATTATTAGTTTCATATTTTCCTAATTGGTGAAGGATATTAATTTTCTCATCATCCTCGATTTCAACTTCTTTAAGAATCTCTAAATAAAAGATATTCATATTTAAAAAGTCATTGACATATAAGAACTTAAGATGTCCTTCTTTATAAGCGTCTTTAAGAAAGACCATATCCATAAATTTTATGTTATTTTCATCTTCAAAATTCATATTCATAAGCGTAATTTCTTCTCCTTTATCCCAACTATCATTACTGTAATAAAATGAAGAAAGCTCTAGTTTATTAAGATTGAATTTTGAAATCAAAAAATGATGAATATCACTAAAATTGCATTTTTTACTAATAGAAAAATCTATAAAAATATCCTCTTGTGTATCTGCAACAACTCTAATGTTTAATCCCTTACTATTCATTTATTCCAAGTTCTTTAGCCTTTGTTAACATAAATTTTTTTGCTTCTTTATAATCATTCTTTATCTCCCCATCTAAAATAGCATTTTTTATAAATTCTTTTAATAAACCTACTTCTTTACATGGTTTAAGTTTAAATGTTGACATAATTTCTTTTCCATCTATTGGTGGCTGCCAATTTTTTATCTTGTCCCTATCCTCTAGATCAACTAGTTTTTCTTTGACCGTTTCAAATCTTTTTAAATATTTATTCTTTTTTTCTTTGTTTTTTGATGTGATATCAGACTTACAAAGATTCATGAGGTCATCCAGGTCTTCTCCTGCGTCAAATAAAAGTCTTCTTAAGGCTGAATCAGTAATACTGTCATTTGTTAAGGAAATTGGCCTTAAATGCAATAAAACAAGCTTCTGAACGTATTTCATTTTATTATCTAGAGGAAGTTTTAGTCTTCTGAAAATTGAAGGAACCATTCTTGCTCCTTTATCTTCATGACCATGAAATGTCCAACCTTGTTTAGGGTTAAACCTTTTTGTATTGGGTTTAGCTATATCATGAAGTAATGCAGACCATCTTAGCCATAGATTATCTTTGCTGTATGGGAGAATGTTGTCTAATACTTGAAGTGTATGGTAGAAATTATCTTTATGTCCTTTACCATCTTTAATATCAACCCCCTTAAGTAATTGAAATTCTGGAAATATAATTTTTAATAATCCTGTTTTTTCTAATAGTTTAAAACCCACTGATGGTTGATTACTTAAAATTATTTTATTAATTTCTTCTGTTATTCTCTCTTGAGCTACAATTTTAATTCTATTAATATTTTTATTGATTGCAGCTAATGTAATATCTTCTATTTTAAAATCTAGTTGAGAACAGAACCTTATAGCTCTCATCATTCTCAATGGATCATCTGAAAATGTAATATCAGGGTCTAGTGGAGTTTTTAGTACTTTATTCTTTAAGTCAATTAGTCCATTAAAAGGATCAATAAATTCTCCAAAACTATTTTTATTTAAAGAGATAGCTAAAGCATTAACGGTAAAATCTCTACGATTTTGGTCTTCTTCGATAGTGCCATTTTCAACAATTGGATTTCTTGAATCGGATTTATAGCTCTCTTTTCGAGCTCCTACAAATTGAATCTCTATATCGTCAACTAAAATCATGGCAGTTCCAAAATTTTTAAAAATTTTAACTGGGCTTGAATCTAATTCTTTACTAATTTTTTTAGCTAAATTAATTCCGCTTCCTAAGGTGACTATGTCAATATCTTTAGTTTCTCTATTTAAGATTTGATCTCTTACAAATCCTCCAATAACAAATACAGGTTGGTTTAATCGATCTGCAATTTTAGATATAGTCTTAAAAATTGTTGGTGGAGTTAATAAATCGATATAACTATTTCCTGAGGTATTCAATTTCACCGTTTTTGATTTTCATTATTGATGATGGTTTGCCAGAAGATTCAATTTCAAATTTAAGAATAACATCCACAGCATTCAAAATTGAAGAAGAAATATTATTAAAATCTGTTGGAAAATCATCACCACTTATATTAGCAGATGTTGATATAAGTGGAGCATTTAACTCATTAATTATTTCAATTATTTGTTTGTTGGGTGTAACCCTAAATGCTATTTCATTTTTTGCATTTGAGAGATAGTTAAATTCTTTTTTACAATTTGGATAAATTACAGTTGGTGGGTTATCAATTTCACGAGCAATCCTAATTATTTCCGAGTCAATATTATGTACATATTTAGATATGTTTAAATAACTATCAATGATATTTATGAAAGGAGATGTTTCAGATCTGTTTTTTATTGAATAAATTCTTTCAACACTTTTTTTTAATGTTGATTTACAGCCAATAGCCCAAATAGTTTCTGTAGGGTAAATAATAATTCCTCCATTATTTAAATCATCTATCAAAGTATTTAGTTCTTTAGATAATAATTTTTTAGAATAAACTTTGGTAGGCATCAGTGAGGTTTTTAGAAAGTTTTTTTGGGTCAAAATTTTGAGCATGTTTTAAGCCCATTTCTATCATTTCATTTCGAAGTTTTTCATTTGTTAAGCATTCTTCAATTTGAAAAGCAAATTCTTCTTTATTGTCAGAATCTACGTATTTACTGTAAGGTCCACCAGCTTCATTAAAGCAACTACCATTACTGCTAATTACTGGGGTTTTACAGTAAAGAGATTCTAATATCGGAATTCCAAATCCTTCAAATATTGAAGGGTAAACGAATAATGATGAAAGTTTATATATTATGGGTAACTCATACATAGAAACATCATCTAAAAAAATGATTTTATTAGGGTCAAAATTTAATTTTTTAATTTGAATTTTTAAGAAATTCATATAGGCAGTTTTTTTGCCAACTACTACTAACGGAATATCAATTTTCATAAGATCCATAGCATTTATAACAGAAATTAAATTTTTTCTAGTTTCAATAGTACCTACGTTTAATAAAAATTCTCTAGGTAGGTTAAATTTCTCTTTTACAGTATTTAGTTCTTCAGGGAGGTGATTTTTTCTAAAGTTTTTATGACAACTTTGATATACAACTTTAATTTTATCAGGGTCTATTTTATAAAATTCTATAATATCTTTTTTGGTTTGTTCACTTATCGCAATAATTAAGTCTGAATGTTTTATAGCATATTTGTATTTAATATTATAAATTTTTCTATCAATTGCTCTGTAATTTCTTGGAAATCTTTTAAAGATTAAATCATGAATAGTAACTACATATGGAATATTTTTATTTCTAATTCTTGGAATCTCATTGCTTAATCCATGATAAAGATCAATTTCATTTTTAATGATAGATTTTTCCATATTGATGGTTCTCCAAAGTCCTTTAAATGTTTTGTTGAGTTTGTTCTCAGGGAAGACAGAAGAGATATTTCCGTGTTCTGAAATAAAATTGAGTCTTGGATTTTCAGAATTTTTAGGTGCAAAAAGAACATATTGATTTTCAGGAGCGTCTTGTATTAAATTCTCAATTAAATCTCTACTGTAATTACCTAGACCAGTAAAATTTTGATAAGCTCTTTTAGCATCGAAACCTATTTTCATCTATTTAAATTAATTTGTTATGAAGATTAGACAGTCAAATTATGCTCTCTTAAAACCTGATTAAGAGAAGTTTTTAAATCTGTACTTTCCTTTCTCTCCCCAATAATAAGAGCACAAGGCACTTGGTAGTCACCACTTTTAAAAGATTTTTTATAAGTTCCTGGAATCACTACTTTTCTTTCTGGTACATAACCTTTATATTCTACTGGTTTAGAATGTGTTACATCGATAATTTTTGTAGACTTTGTTATTACAACATTAGCTCCTAATACAGCCTCTTTACCAACTCTTGCACCTTCAACAATGATACATCTTGAGCCAATAAATGCATTATCTTCAATAATGACTGGAGAAGCTTGTAATGGTTCTAATACTCCACCAATTCCGACACCTCCACTGAGATGAACATTTTTACCAATTTGAGCACATGAACCTACGGTTGCCCAAGTATCAACCATTGTTCCGGAATCAACATAAGCTCCGATATTTACATAAGATGGCATCATAATAACATTTTTTCCTATAAATGATCCATACCTAGCAATTGCGTGAGGAACTACTCTTACTCCTTTATTTGAGTAATCAGATTTTAATTTCATTTTGTCATGAAATTCAAATGGACCAATTTCGATGGTCTGCATTTTTCTGGTAGGAAAATAAAGGACTACTGCCTTTTTAATCCATTCATGAGTTACCCATTCGTTATTAATTTTTTCTGCAACTCTGATTTCTCCTTTGTCAAGTGAATTAATTACAGTCTCTATTGAATTTATGGTTGTTCTGTCTTTTAAAAGTGATCTATTATCCCAGGCATTGTCGATTAATTTCTTTAAGTTCATGTTGCAAATATTATAATAAATTTTATGGTATATTTATTTAAGCATAATTATTATGAAAAAGAATAATGTTATTAAAATTGACTTTTAATGAGTTGGTTATTCTTTTTTTTATACTTGTCTGCTTTTTTGTTTTTCCTCAGAAGGCTAAAATTAAATAGCTATAGAGTAATAAGTCATAATATTCTTAGTGCAATTTTTGTCTTAAAAATTCTTGTTGGAATATCTTTAAATATCATTTACTCTGAATATTATCAAGATAGAAAGTCATCTGATATTTATAAATATTTTGATGATAGTAAATACATACACCATTCATTAAAAAATAACCCTTTACATTTTTTTCAATTAATTACTGGTATAAATGATAATAACCCTCAGTTAGCTATTTATACTGATAGTACATTACATTGGAAACAACAATCTCATGAATTTTCAAATTTTACACAAACTTCTAATGTCACATTTTCTAATCACAGAACCATCACTAAATTTAATGCAATCATGAGGATATTTTCATTTGGAAATATTAATACTCATGTTTTAATAATGTCGTTTATATCATTAATAGGGTGCTTATTGATTTTTAAATCTTTTTATGAATTTATTCCTATTAAAAATTTAAAAATTTATTTAGTCATTATATTTTTAACTCCATCAATAATTATTTGGTCTTCAGGATTATTAAAAGAGGGTTTATTGTTCTTTGCATTTGGACTATATTTCAATTCTTTATTTAATTTATCAAAGAATTACTATCGGAATGCAGCAGTATTATTATTTTCATTTTTTCTAATATTTACAATTAAATACTATTTATTTATCATAATAATACCCCTTACTTTATTGTATTTAATTCCCTCAAAAACTAATAATCATACTATTGCAAAGTATGTTGTTTTTCTTTTCTTTATAGCTTCATTATTTAATTTTTCTGAAAACTTTAATAACCAAGTTAATCAAATGCTTAATAGTAAAAGAACAGAACAGGTAAGGGTTGCTGTAGGTGGTTACTATTATTTACAATTTAATAATAAAAATATTTCTAGATTAGTAAGATTTACTAACCCACTCAAAGAAATTTCAAAAATTGATTATCAGAATAATCTAAATACAGAAAATACTTTATTTAAGGCAAAACCTGGACTTCAGTATCAGGTCTTTAGTTCAGATTTAAATAATGATACTCTCAGAACAAATTCAGAGTTTAAATATTACTTTTTAGATAGTTTTGAAAAAGCTGGAAGCTACTATCAATTACCAAAAATTGGTAAATCATCTACCAATTTTATTAAATCTATTTTAAAAGCTGTTTCTAATGTTTTTTTTAAGCCTTTTAATTTTTTGGAGGGTTCATTATTACTTACTTTAGCTTCTTTTGAAAATCTCTTATTTTTTATATTTATTTTATTTCTTTTAGTTAAAAGAAAAATTCAAATAGCAAATTTAAACGTACTGCTATTTAACTTTTTATTTGTATTTATGTTGTACACAGTTATAGGTTTAACTATTCCTGTTTTAGGAGGTTTGGTAAGGTATAAAATATTAGGTTTTCTATTGCTGTTAATTTCCTTGGTGATGATTTTTGACAAAAAACGTATTAAAAATAAAATTTTGTAAAGTGAATCAAATTTTATCTATTGATTATGGCTTAAAACGTACTGGTTTGGCTTATGCTGAAGAACCATTATTTATAGCTTTGTCATTGAGTACTGTAAATACTAACGAAATTTTTAGCTATCTAAGTAATTATCTAAAAAGTAATGATGTAGTTAAAATTATTATTGGTGAACCTAAATCATTAGATGGTAGTTTTACAGATTCTTCAAAATTGATCTATAATTTTCATAGAAAAATCACCAAAATGTATAGTGGAATTAAAGTGGAACTATATGACGAAAGGTTTACATCTAAAATTGCTAAACAAGTGCTTTTTTCTAGTGGACTAAAAAAAAATAAAAGAAAAAACAAAAAAACTGTAGACAAGATATCAGCAGTAATTATTTTACAAGATTATTTGAAATCTGAAAGTTTTTCTAAATCTTCAAAAACATAAATCACCTCATCTTTTTTCTTCATTAAATAATGTTCTCTAGCAAATTTTTCTAGAGCAAATTTGTTTGAAGTTAATTGAATTGTTTTCTCTTTAATAAGAGAAATTTCGATTGTTTTTTTTTTATTTTCTATTTGAAGATTATTGAGCTCTTTTTTCATTTTATAAAGTTTATATAACGTAGTATCATCTATAACTAATAGTGTAAATAGCAATACCATTGAAGAATAGAAATATCGGTTTTTTATAAATTGAAAAGTTTTCACTCTACAATTTTAACAAATAGTATTTTTTAGTTATTGTGCAGCGATATATTTTTTGAACATGAAATTGTTTGTCTGTATCCTATATGACAATTTTACATTATATAGTTTTAATTCATTAACCATAAGACATTATGTCATAAATTTATGAATTGTAACTGTTGGCATACTGTTTGTTTTATTTGAACAAAATAATATTAAAATGCAAAAAGGATCTATAAACGTACAAAGTGAAAATATTTTTCCAATCATAAAAAAGTTTCTTTATTCAGATACTGAAATATTCTTAAGAGAGTTGGTTTCAAATGCAGTTGATGCTTCTCAAAAATTAATGACTTTATCATCAGCAGGAGAAGTAAAGCAAGAAGTTGTTAATTTAAAAGTGGAAGTCATTCTTGATAAAAAGAAAAAAACCTTAACTATTAGAGACCATGGAATTGGTATGACTCAAGATGAAGTTAACAAATATATTAATGAAGTCGCATTTTCTGGAGCAGAAGAGTTTTTGGAACAATATAAAGACAAAGATCCTAAGTCTATTATTGGCCATTTTGGTTTAGGCTTTTACTCATCATTTATGGTTTCCAGTAAAGTTCAAATTAAAACGCTTTCATTTAAAGAAGGTTCAAAAGCAGTTCAATGGGAATCTAATGGTGATCCCACTTATGAGCTTAAGGAAATCAAAAAGAAAAGTAGGGGAACAGATATTGTATTGCATATTGATAAAGATTCCAAAGAGTTTTTAGAAGAAAACAGAATTTCTGGTATTCTAAATAAGTATTGTAAATTTTTACCAATTGACATTGAATTTGGAACCAAACAAGAATCAATTGATGATCCTAAAGGCAAAAAAGACAAAGATGGTAATGTAGAAAAAGTTAGTGTTGAAGTTCCTAATATTATAAACAATACTCATCCAGCTTGGATAAAGAAGCCTGTTGATTTAAAACCAGAGGATTACAAATCTTTTTACAGTGAATTATATCCATTTACAGAAGAACCATTATTCCATATTCATTTGAATGTTGATTATCCATTCAATTTAACGGGCATTTTATACTTTCCCAAACTAAAAAATCAAATAGAACTTCAGAAAAATAAAATTCAGCTATATAGTAATCAGGTATTTATTACAGATTCTGTAGAAAATATTGTTCCTGAGTTCTTGACCTTGTTACATGGTGTCATTGATTCACCTGATATACCTTTAAATGTTTCTAGATCTTATTTACAAAGCGATAGTAATGTTAGGAAAATTTCTAACCATATTACTAAAAAAGTAGCTGATAAATTATCAGGAATGTTCAAAAAAGATAGAAAAGATTTTGAAAAAAAATGGGATGACATTAATGTATTTATCCAGTATGGAATTTTAACTGATGAAAAATTCAATGAGAAAGCGAAAGCTTTTAGTATGCTGAAAAATGCAAAAAATGAATATTTTACTATTGAAGAGTATAAAGAAAAGGTTAAAGCTGCACAAACAGACAAAAATGAAAAGTTAGTATTCTTATACTCTCATGATAAGGACGAACATCATTCATTAATTGAATCCGCTTATTCTAAGGGTTACGATGTTTTAATTATGGATGGTCCTTTGTCTTCTCACTATATTTCCAAAGCAGAGCAAGATTTTGGAGTTTCTTTTGCAAGGGTTGATGCAGATACAATTGATAAAATTATCGCAAAGGAAGAAGATATTCCTTCAAAATTAACCAAAGAGCAAGAGGAATTACTTAAACCAATCTTTGAAGATATTTCTGAAAAAGAAAAATATACTGTTCAAATTGAAAGTCTAAGTGAGACCGAAAAACCAGTCTTAATAACTCAAAGTGAGTTTATGAGAAGAATGAAAGAACAACAAGCTGCAGGTGGAGGAGGAATGAATATGATGGGGGTGATGCCTGAAATGTATAATTTAGTTATTAATACAAATCACCCGTTGATTTCAAAAATAATTGATTCCAAAGGGAAAAAACAAAAAAAGTTAGCTAAACAATCTTTAGATTTAGCCTTGCTCTCTCATGGAATGTTAAAAGGAAAAGATTTAACTGAATTTGTTGAAAGAAGCTTTGATTTAATATAACGTGTCTATAGGGATAGGAGGATTAATAGGGGGAATACTTGGTTTTTTTGCTACTAGAAGTTTTTTTGGAGCATTTCTAGGTTATTTCATTGGTTCGACTTTTGATAGATTTAATTCAGCTAACAGTACTTCCTCAGGTTTTAAATTCACAAACAAAACTTATTCAAACGACGCTAGTTATTATTCATCTAAACTTACTCAAAATGATTTTGCCACTGCTTTGTTAATTCTATCTGGTGCAGTAATGAAAGCAGATGGTAAAATTTTAAAATCTGAGTTGAATTATGTTAGACAATTTTTTAAACAACAATTTTCCCCACACTTATCTTCAAAATATATAAGAGATTTTAAAGATATTTTAAAAAAAGATTTTGTTTTGAGTGATGTGTGCTATAGTATCAATAATAGTATGCCTATTCGGCAAAGATCATTATTGATTCAGTATTTATTTGGGATTGCTAAAGCAGATGGAATTGTTTCAGATTCTGAAATGAAAGTAATTCAAAGAATATCTACTTATTTTAGAATTTCTTCTATTGAGTTTGAGCAAATAAAATCTCTTTTTTACAAAGATACTTCAAGTTTTTATAAAGTTTTAGGAATTGAAGAATCAGCTACAAATGATGAGATTAAAAAAGCATACAGAAAAATGGCAGTTAAACATCATCCTGATAAATTTAATCAACTTGGAGAGGAGCAACAAAAAGCAGCTAAGAATATGTTCCAAAAAATTCAAGAAGCATATGAACATATAAAAAAGGAAAGATCTATCAAATAAATGAAAGATCTATACAGTATATTTTTTAAATACTACTTGATTTTAGTATTTATTCTTCTTTTATGGTTAATCCATTTTCTTAACTACTATTTTGTTTTAAATCTTCATGAACTTGGTGTTTTTCCTAGGTCTTTGGAAGGATTGATAGGCGTATTTTTTTCTCCAATAATACACTCTTCATCTGACCACAATCATATTATTAACAATAGTGTTCCTTTTCTAATTTTGGGCTGGGCACTTTTCTATTTTTACAGTCCTATAGCCTGGAGAGTATTATTTTTCTCTTGGATTTTTACTGGTTTATTAGTTTGGTTTTCAGCAAGAGATGCTTATCATATTGGACTAAGTGGTGTAATCTATAGTTTGTTATTTTTTTTATTTTTCAGTGGAGTATTTAGAAAAGACACAAGATTATTAACAGTTGCCCTTTTGGTTGTTTTTATATATGGGAGCATGGTTTGGGGGATATTTCCTTACGACTGGAAAATAAGTTTTGAGAGTCACTTGTCAGGATCTTTAGTTGGTCTTGCTTTGTCAATAGTTTTTAAAAAACAAAAGGCTTCTTTCAAAAAGGTAAAAACACAATGGGAGATTGAAGAAGAATTGGGTATTGAGTCAGATAATCTTGATGGTCTATGGGAAATTGAGGATGAAGAATAGTTATTTCGATTTTTTAGACTTTTCTTGTTTTATATCCACTATTATCTTATTATTTTTTGAGTCTAGATCAATTTTTATTAAGTCACCTTCCTTAACTTTCTTTTGAATTATTTCCTCCGCTAATGGGTCTTCAATATGTTTTTGAATGGCTCTATTTAGTGGTCTTGCACCATATTTTTCATCATATCCCTTGTCAGCTACAAAAACTTTTGCTTTTTTGGTTAACTCAATTTTAAACCCCAGAGAATTTATTCTATTAAAGAGTTTCTCAAGTTCAATATCAATTATTTTAAGAATGTGATCTTTATTTAAAGAATTAAATATAACTACATCATCAATCCTATTTAAAAATTCCGGCGCAAAAGATTTTTTTAAGGCGTTTTGTATAACTCCTTTCATATTTTCTTGATCATTTTCAGATCTTGCTTTTGTCCCAAAACCAACTCCAGTACCAAAATCTTGAAGTTGTCTTGCTCCAATATTTGAAGTCATAATAATGATGGTGTTTTTAAAATCAATATTTCTCCCTAAGCTATCAGTCATTTTACCATCGTCCAATGCCTGAAGGAGTAAGTTGAAAACATCCGGATGTGCTTTTTCAATTTCATCTAATAAAATTATTGAATAAGGTTTTCTTCTTACTTTTTCTGTTAATTGCCCTCCCTCTTCATAACCTACATATCCTGGAGGTGCCCCAATAAGTCTTGAAACTGCAAATTTCTCCATGTATTCACTCATATCGATTCTTATTAAAGCTTCTTCACTATCAAAAAGATATTTAGCTAAAACTTTACATAATTGTGTTTTGCCAACTCCAGTAGGACCTAGAAAGATAAATGATCCTACAGGTTTATTAGGGTCTTTTAAGCCAGCTCTGTTTCTTTGAATGGCTTTAACAACCTTAGTAATGGCTTCGTTCTGTCCAATAACTGTTCCATTCATAGATTCAACCATTTTCATTAGCTTACCACTTTCTTTCTCAGCAACTTTTTGAACAGGTATTCCAGTCATCATAGCAACTACTTCAGCAACATTTTCCTCACTAACATCTTGTCTGTGGGATTTACTTTCTTCTTCCCAACGTTTTTTAGCCGATTCTAGTTCTTCATTTAATTTTCTTTCAGAATCTCTTAGCCTAGCAGCTTCTTCATATTGTTGGCTTCTAACCACTTTGTTTTTAAGTTCTTTTACGTCTTCAATTTTCTTTTCAACCTCAATAATTGACTCAGGAACATTAATATTGGTTATATGGACTCTAGATCCAACTTCATCTAAAGCGTCTATTGCTTTGTCCGGCAAATGTCTATCAGAAATATATCTTTCAGTTAATAGTACACATGATTTTATTGCTTCAGGTGTATAATTTACATTATGATGATCTTCATATTTTTCTTTAATATTTTCTAAAATTTGAAGTGTTTCTTCTATAGAGGTAGGTTCTACAATTACTTTCTGAAAACGTCTTTCTAAAGCACCATCTTTCTCTATAAATTGTCTATACTCATCTAAAGTAGTTGCTCCAATACATTGAATATCACCTCTAGCTAAGGCAGGTTTAAACATGTTAGAAGCATCTAAGGATCCTGAAGCTCCACCAGCACCAACAATGGTATGAATTTCATCAATAAAGAGTATAATGTCTGGAGATTTTTCCAATTCATTCATAACTGCTTTCATTCTTTCTTCAAATTGCCCTCTATACTTGGTACCAGCCACTAAAGAGGCTAAGTCGAGAGAAATTATTCTTTTATTGAAAAGCACTCTAGAGACATTTCTTTCTGTTATCCTAAGAGCAAGTCCTTCAGCAATTGCAGATTTACCTACACCGGGTTCACCTATGAGTAAGGGGTTGTTCTTTTTTCTTCTAGAGAGAATTTGAGAAACTCTTTCGATTTCCTTTTCACGACCAACAATTGGATCAAGCTTATCATCTTCAGCAAATTTAGTTAAGTCTCTTCCAAAATTGTCTAATACAGGTGTCTTAGACTTACTATCAGATGTTTTTTTAGATGAACTTGAGGAAGAGAAAGTGTCCTCTTTTTCCTCATCATTTTCATCAGCCGATTCTGGCATTTTAGATTCTGGATATATTTCAGGCTTGTAACCTGACTCTGTCATTATATCCAGTTCTTCTTTAACAGATTCGTAATTTAAATTATACTCTTTAAGTATAGATGAAGCAATATTATTATCCTCTTTAAGGATTGAAAGTAAAAGATGTTCAGTCCCAATCATGTTGCTTTTAAAAAGTTTGGCTTCTAAATAAGTGATTTTAAGAACTTTTTCTGCTTGCTTTAATAATGGGATATTTCCTGAGTTTTTTAATTCTGTAAGTTGCCCAGAATCTAACTTTGATTCTAATTTCTTTCTTAAATCTTTAGAATTGATTCCTGAAGAGGTAATCATTCTCATGGCAATTCCTTCACCTTCTCTTATGATTCCCAAAAGCAAATGTTCGACTCCGATATAATCATGTCCTAGTCTTAAGGCTTCCTCACGACTGTAACTAATTACTTCTTTAACTCTTGGTGAAAATTTAGCATCCATAACATTCAAAATTAATATTGTTTTCCATAAATAAAACAACTGTTTCAAATATAATCAACATCATTTTTGTTAATTGTTCATAATATTTGTATTTCGCACATGATTTTGTGGATAAATCTTTATTGTTAATAGTGTTATTGTCAGTAAAGAAATGATACTTTCGTGATTAATAAGTTATAATTAAAAAATTGATTCTATGAGCGAAGAAAGAGGTGAACGAATTATACCAGTTAGTATTGAAGATGAAATGAAGACTGCTTACATTGACTATTCAATGTCAGTAATTGTTTCAAGAGCTTTACCGGATGTAAGAGATGGTTTAAAACCGGTTCACAGAAGAGTTTTGTTTGGTATGCTAGAACTTGGTGTTAGATCTAATAGTTCTTTTAGAAAATCCGCTAGAATTGTTGGAGATGTATTAGGTAAATATCACCCACATGGAGATTCCTCTGTATATGACACCATGGTTAGAATGGCTCAACACTGGTCTTTGAGATATCCATTAGTTGATGGACAAGGTAATTTTGGTTCAGTTGATGGAGACAGTCCTGCAGCTATGAGGTATACTGAAGCAAGATTAAAGAAAGCAGCTGAAGAATTACTCTCAGATTTAGATAAGGATACCGTAGATTTTTCAGCTAATTTTGATGATTCTTTATCCGAACCAACAGTTCTTCCAACTAGGATTCCTAACCTACTAGTCAATGGATCTTCTGGTATCGCAGTAGGAATGGCTACTAATATGGCTCCCCATAATTTGTCAGAAGTTATTGATGGTACTATAGCATATATTAACAATAAAGATATTGACATTGATGGTTTAATGGAATTTATCAAAGCACCTGATTTTCCTACTGGTGGAACTATATATGGGTACGAAGGAGTTAAAAATGCTTTTCATGAAGGTAAGGGTAGAATTGTAATGCGAGGAAAAGCTATGATTGAAGAGATAAGAGAGAATAGAGAGGCTATTATAGTGTCTGAAATACCTTATCAGGTAAATAAAGCAGATATGATCCAAAAAACTGCTTCTTTGGTTAATGAAGGTAAAATAGAAGGTATTTCAGAAATAAGAGACGAATCAGATAGAAAAGGAATGCGAATTGTCTATGAAATAAAAAGAGATGCTATTCCAAATGTTGTGTTAAATAAATTATTTAAGTATACATCCTTACAAACCTCATTTTCAGTCAATAATATAGCTCTTGTAAAAGGTAGACCTGTTGTTTTAAATTTAAAAGATTTAATCGTTCATTTTGTTGACCATAGACATGAAGTAGTTGTTAGAAGGTCGAAATTTGAATTGAAAAAAGCTGAAGATAGAGCTCATATTCTTGAAGGTTTAATAATTGCATCAGATAATATTGATGAAGTAATAGCTTTAATTAGAGGTTCCAAAAGTCCAGATGAGGCCAGAGAAAAATTGATGAGCAAGTTTAAACTCTCTGATGTTCAATCTAAGGCTATTGTAGAAATGAGGTTGAGACAATTAACAGGTCTTGAACAAAATAAACTTAGAGCCGAATATGATGACCTACTAAAGGTTATAAAAGATCTTAAAGATATACTAGATAGAGAAGATAGAAGAATGGATATTATTAAAACAGAACTAAATGAAGTTAAAGATAAATATGGAGATATAAGAAGATCTAATATAGAATATTCAGCTAACGAGATGAAAATTGAGGATTTAATTCCTAACGAAGAAGTTGCTATTACNATTTCTCATGCTGGTTANATAAAAAGAACAAGTTTAAATGAATATAAAGTTCAGAATAGAGGAGGAGTTGGCTCTAAAGGGTCTGCTACAAGAGANAAAGATTTTTTACAAGAACTATTTGTAGCTACTAATCACAATTGGCTTTTGATATTTACTGAAAAAGGTAAGTGCTTCTGGATGAGAATTTTTGAAGTTCCNGAAGGTAATAAAGCTGCTAAAGGTAGAGCCATTCAAAATTTGATAAATATTGAACAAGACGATAAGGTCAAAGCTTATGTGGTTGTAAAAGATATAAAAGATGAAGAATACACATCTAACAATTACATAATCATGTGTACAAAAAAAGGAGTCATTAAGAAAACCAGTTTAGAAGCGTATTCAAGACCTAGAACTAATGGAATCAATGCCATAGGTATAAGAGAAGGTGATGAGTTATTAGAAGCGAAATTAACAAACGGTGAAAGTGAAATATTAATGGCTATCAAATCAGGAAGAGCAATAAGGTTTAATGAATCTAAAGTTAGATCCATGGGAAGAACNGCATCAGGTGTTAGAGGGATTACATTAGTTGGTAGTGATGAAGTTATTGGCATGGTTTGTGCACAAGATTTCTCAAGGACAATCATGGTAGTTTCTGAAAATGGTTATGGAAAAAGAACTCTTTTAAATGACCCTGAAACTAATGAACCTATTTACAGAGTTACTAATAGAGGAGGTAAAGGGGTTAAAACTTTGAATGTAACAGAAAAAACAGGTAATTTAATTGCTATTAAATCTGTTACTGATGACGATGATTTGATGATTATAAACAAATCTGGTTTGACTATAAGAATGCACGTTGCTGATATAAGAACTCAAGGAAGAGCTACTCAAGGAGTAAAATTGATTAATTTAAAAGGTAAAGATCAAATTGCTGCAGTTGCAAAAGTAGAGAAGGATGATGAAGATATCGATATATNAGATAACAATAATGAATCAAATGAGGCTAAATCAAACGATAACGAATAACTAAATAATTATGAAAAAGTATATAATTTTTGGAATATTAAGTATTTTAATTTCATATAATTTTGGACAAAAATTACAATTAACGGAAGCTGCAACAGAATTTAGAAATAATTATAATGGTTCATGGGTTTCCATTCCTGATTCCACATTAAGGTCTATCCAGTTAAGTAAAAATAAATCTATTTTACTCAAAGCTAAAAAGGCAATTGATGAATCTTATTTAAAACAAACCACAACACCATTTACAAAGTCTAAAGATGAAACTAAAATGTATTATTACAGAGGTGCAATTTATTTAGATTATTGGATGTTATCTAATTATGATGCTGAAATTTTAAAAAATGTAATTGCAGTCGGAGAGTCAGAAATGAACGAAGCTACTTTTGGATCTTTTTCAAAATGTTTAGAGTTAGATATTAAGAATCAATGGAAATCGGATATTAATAATAAAATTAATATTTACAGAAATCTATCCATAAATAATGGAGTCGATTGTTTTCAGAAAAAAAATTACTCTGGCGCTTTTAATTCCTTTAAAATGGGTTTAGAAATGTATAACGTTCTCAGTTTAACAGACACTCTAGCGATGATTAATGCTGCATTATCAGCTGAGAAAATGAAAAATACCAATGAGGCTTATAAATATTATAAAATGTGTGCAGATGTAAATTATGGTAATGGTGCAGAGATGTATCAATCTATGATAAGAGTTTTAAATGCTGAAGAAGTTAAAAATGAAGAAAAGATTTTAAATGTTATTGATGAAGGAAAACAAAGGTTTCCAAAAGATTATATTTTAAATATTGAAGAATTTAATTACTGGTATTCGAAAGGAGATAATGNAAAGGCACAACAAGCATTAGAAAATGCTATAGAATCTGACCCAACTAATAAGGTTCTTCATTTTAATGTTGGAGTTACATATGATAATATATCAAATAAATACCACAAAGAAAATAAACATGATGTTGCTTTTACCTATATGAATAAAGCAATTAATGGATATAAAAAAGCTATTGAATTAGATGATAACTATGTTGATGCTTATTATAATTTGGGAGCATTATATTACAATCAATCCATAACTGCAAAGTCTGTTGCCGGAGATTATTCTGGTGAGAAATACGATAAAGAAATGAAAAGTGCTAATGAAATGCTTAAAAAAGCCATTCCATTATTAGAAAAAGTTCTTTCACTTTCCCCATCTGATAAATCGACCCTTACTGTTCTTAAGAGTTTGTATTTTAATTTAGATGATATGGATAATTATTCTAGAATCAAAAAGCAACTAGATTCTTTATAATTTATTTTTTNAAATGAATTTTATTGGTAATATCAGGAAAATGTCTTCTTCTCTTAAAGACGAAGTTCANTATGAACTTCCTTTATATAATAATCTAGATTCAAAATATTCCATAGAATTAAACCAATTTATTGGATCTACTATTAATATTTCTTATTCTGGAGATATTAATTGTATTGTAACAGGAAAAAAAATTAGAAAAACATATGGTGAAGGAATGTCTTATGATGCATTTAAAGAATCACCTTTAGCTGTAGAAAGTATTATTAGACCAGAATTGAGTAAAATTCATGAAGGTATTGCACTTAGAGATTATGANTGGGAAATGAAACATCATATGCAACCTCANATTGTTTATTTATCTAAAACTGCGGGTAATAAAGTGGGTGTTACAAAAGATTCTCAAATTCCAACAAGGTGGATAGATCAGGGAGCTGTAGAAGCTTTAGTTATTGCTAGAACTCCTTATCGACAAGCAGCTGGATTAATAGAAATATCTCTTAAAAAACATATAAGCGATAAAACTAATTGGCGTAAAATGCTCCAAAATGAATTAAATAATGATTCTTTAGAAATAATTAGAGATGAATTGATTAAGAAACTTGATAATAACTTAAAAAAATATTTAGTACATGATGAAAAAATACATTTTATCAACTTTCCAGTTATTAAATACCCTTTAAAAGTCAAATCTTTAACTTTAGACAAAAATCCAATAATTGAAGAGAAATTATTGGGAATTAAAGGTCAGTATTTATTATTTGATAATGATTTAGTATTCAATATTAGAAGACATTCTGGATATTCAATCAAATTATCCTATTGAAATAATTAAATTCTTTCCTCTAAGTTTATTTAAGTTTTTATATATTTAAAAAAATCTTCAATTATGTCATATTTAGTTAGACTTCAAAATTTTTTCATGAAACACGATCCAGATCGTCTCTATTTAGCAAAAAGAATAGCTAGAGCTTTTAGAAACGATGAAGATGCTGTTATGAACAGACTTGAACAAATTTATACTAAGGGAGGTCCTGAGAAATTAAAAGTTAAAGAAATAGTTTCTTCTAAAAAGACCAGTTCAAAACCTGCTGAAATTAGCGAAGATATTGCTAAAGATGATGTAAGTAATCCAATAGAAGATGAGNTAAAACCTAAAAAAAGTAAAAAGAAATTATTTATTGTATTGGGATTAGTTATTGCATTGGCTGGAGGAGGTACAGGTTTCTACATGACTATGGGAGATAGTTCTAGCCAGGATTTAGAAACTCATTCTTCAGATTCAACTCATAATGACCATACCACTGAACCTAAGACAGTAGAAGAAGTTGAAGAAGCTATTGACCAAGCAGAAAAAGATTCTGTAGCAAAAGACTTAATAGAGGCTGGAGAAATTATAGAAATCCTTCATTAATCCCTCAAGGATTAATTTTATGTGGATCTTCATTTTTGAGATCAATTTCATCTTTTACATACTCAATTTTGAGAGACAAAGAATAAAGTAATTTATCTTTCTTTTGTAACCAAATTTGAGAATCTTCCCATGAATCAGCGCTTCTAGCAAAGTGAAATAATAAATCAAACCCATTTTTTTTTAAGCCACATTAATGCAGACTCTTTTCCTTCGATTCCTTCAATTGTTGCTAATAAATGGGCAAATTGATTTTCTAAGAGCCATTTTCTAGATTTTACGTCATTTAGTAATGCGTAGCAAAAAAAACCTAATTCTTTGTATTGACTCCTAAATAAAAAATCTCTAAATTCTTGATTTCCTCCAATAGCTTCTCTTAAAATAATCAGTATTTTTTCAGGATATTCTAATTTTTTTAATATTGTTTTTTTTGAATTATTAGAACTCATCTTTTGTAAAGCCATTTATCATTATTTGAATAATTTCTTGAGCAGCCTCAGCTATAATTGTTCCAGGACCAAAAACAGCAGCAACTCCCATTTTAAAAAGTACATCATAATCTTTTTTTGGAATGACTCCACCAATAATAATCATAATATCTTCTCTTTTGAGGAGTTTTAATTCTTGTAATAGTTCAGGTACTAGCGTAAGATGTCCTGCTGCTAAAGAAGAAACTCCAATAATGTGAACATCATTTTCTACAGCGCCTTTAGCAACTTCTTTTGCGGTTTGAAATAATGGGCCTATATCTACATCAAAGCCAATATCAGCAAATGAAGTAGCTACCACTTTAGCCCCTCTATCATGTCCATCTTGACCCATTTTAGAAACCATTATTCTTGGTCTCCTTCCAACTATAGATTCAAACTTTTTAGCCAGTGATAAAGCTTTAATATATTTTTGATCTTGCATAATTTCATTCGAATATACGCCAGAAATTGTTCTTACTGTAGCTTTATATCTTCCAAATTCTTTTTCAAGTGCACTTGATATTTCTCCTAATGTTGCTCTTGCTTTTGCAGCCTGAATAGATAATTCTAATAAATTGCCATTTTTAGATTTTGCTGAATTAGAGATTTTTAATAATATTTTTTTTACTTCATCTGAATTTCTTTCAGACTTGACCTTATTTAGACGCTTTATTTGACTGTGCTTTACTTTTTTATTATCAATCACCAAAGTATCTATATCTCTGTTCTCATTTGATTCATAGGCATTTAATCCAATAATTATTTCTTTTCCACTATCAATATTCGCTTGTCTTTTTGCAGCTGCTTGTTCAATTCTCATTTTTGGTATTCCTAATTCAATAGCTTTAATCATTCCTCCTTGAGAATCAACTTCCTCAATGAGCTTCCATGATTTTTTGGCTATATCAGAAGTTAATTGTTCTAAATAATGGGATCCACCAAGTGCATCTATAGATTTACATATATTGGTTTCATTTTGAATAAATAACTGAGTATTTCTAGCAATTCTTGCTGCATTTTTACTAGGTAATGCAATGGCTTCGTCTAATGAATTAGTATGAAGAGATTGTGTTCCTCCTAAAACAGCAGCCATTGCCTCTACGTATGTTCTAGATATATTATTATATGGATCTTTTTCAGATAAACTCCAACCAGATGTCTGACAATGAGCTCTTAGCATCAACGATTTAGGATTTTTGGGATTGAATTTATTAATAATTTTTGCCCATAACATTCGTCCTGCTCTCATTTTAGCAATTTCTTGCATGGGATTCATTCCAATTCCCCAAAAGAAAGATAGTCTTGGAGCAAATTCATCAATTTTTAAACCAACTTCAATTCCTTTTTTAACATATTCTAAACCATTAGCTAATGTGTATGCTAATTCAATTTCAGCATTAGCTCCAGCTTCATGCATATGATAACCAGAAATACTAATAGGATTGAATTTAGGCATGTTTTTAGAAGTAAACTTGAAAATATCACCGATAATTCTCATGCTTTCTTTAGGAGGATATATATAGGTATTTCGGACCATAAACTCTTTTAAAATGTCATTTTGAATAGTACCAGTAAGTGAATTCAATTTCACCCCTTTTTCCAAAGCTGCAACAATATAAAAAGCCATTATAGGCAATACCGCGCCATTCATTGTCATTGATACAGACATTTTATCTAAAGGGATATTATTAAATAAAATTTTCATGTCCTCTACTGTATCAATTGCAACTCCTGCTTTACCCACATCTGCAGAAACTCTTTTGTGATCTGAATCATACCCTCTATGTGTAGGTAAATCAAAAGCAACAGAAAGCCCTTTTTGACCAGCTTTTAAATTTTCCCTATAAAATTGATTAGATTTTTCAGCAGTTGAAAAACCAGCATATTGCCTAATTGTCCAGGGTCTCGATAAATACATAGTAGAATAGGGACCTTTTAAAAATGGAGCTATTCCAGACACAAAATTTTCATGACTAAATCCTGATGAATCATTAGTAATGGAATTAAAATCGATATGTTCAAAAGATTTTCTACTCATTTTGATCTATAGTAATTAGTATGCTCTTTATTATCGATAAGTTTAATTAAACCGTTTTTGTTTTCAATCTCTTTAAAAATTCCCCAAGAAGTGTGAGCCATTTTTTTAGCAATTTGATCTATCATATGTGCACCTTTAGACATATCATGTTTGACTTGACTTTCTTCTGTTAAGATCAATGGAATATTTATCATTATTTTTTTCCAATAGTCTTCATCGGAATCTAAAAGGGAATTAGACATTTCGAAGGAATTTGCTCCTCCTAATAAAGATGACAGTACAGTAGAGGTTGTAGACATTAATCTAAAATCAAATTCTTTTTGATTTAATATTTCAGGATTAGGTGAAGTCTCAATATATAGATTCATTTTAAGACCATGAGTTCTTATAATTTGATTTATTATGCATCTAATTGCTTTGATTTTAGAGATGGACTCCAAAAAACTATTTCCTAAAAATATTTGAATCATAACTTTCCTTGGTAAATCAATTTTATTAGATAAATGGTACTCAACAATCTCATTAAAATGAGCAGCTAAAAAAGCTATTTCATTGGAAAAGTCATTAAAATTTTTTGAATAAACTTCTCCATTAATATAAAGACATTTTAGTTCTTTATTTTTTATTATAGAATTAAAATTTCTATAGGAAATAAATTGATCTTGTAGATTTGATGAACTAAAATTTTCTAAAATATTTTCTAAAGGATCCATTCTTAATGAACCTTGGATTTCTTTTTTTCCCCAATTATTCCATAATTCTATTTCTGAACTAATGGTTTTTGGACTTAATTTTACATGATTTTGAATGATAGAACACATTACATTATCAAATATTGATTGGCTAAAATTAATTTTATCAATATAAATGCTGTTTACTCCATCTTTTAATCTATTTAAGATTTGTGAGTTTAATTTATTTTCATCATCAAATCTCCACCTTATTTCATTAAATTCTTGACTTTTTTCATTAAGAATTGATTCATTTTTTATTAAAAATGGATTAATTTTTCCGTACTCTGTTTTCCAATAAAAATCCCCAATGACTTTGTCCTTAAAGTCAATGAGCACCTTTTCTTCCCAATCCTTGGATGAACATTTATTAAAATCTGACCAAATATCCATAATCATTTAAGATCTCCAATATAAATTAATCATATTTAAATTCCTTAATTTTTTTAAGAATACTCTTTCTAGATTTTTCTATATCAGTATTATTTATCCATTGATAACTAGGATCTTTTTTGAACCATGTCATTTGTCTCTTAGAGTATTTTTTAGTGTTTGTTTTTATCTGTTCAATAGCAGATTTTTTATCTGTTTTTCCATTTAAATAGTTAAATATCTCTTTGTAGCCAACTGTGTTTAATGCATTAAGATTTTTCAAGTTTTTTAAGCTTTCAACTTCTTCTATAAGCCCATCTTTAATCATTTTATCAACCCTTAAGTTAATATTGTTGTATAAAATTTCTTTATCAAGGAATAACAAAAACTTTAAATTACTAAATGACCTTTTTTTTGTCGAATTTGATAAAAATGTAGAATAGGGTTTTCCAGTTATTATGCACACCTCTAAAGATCTTATAATTCTTTGTGGATTAAGAGTATCAATATTTTTATAATGTGCAGGATCAAGTTTCTTTAATTCATTTTGAAGAACAACAATGCCATCTTTTTTTAACCTATTGTTAAGCTCCTCTCTAATATTCAAATCTTTTGGTAAATTATCTAAGCCTTTTACAACAGCATCTATATACATTCCTGAACCACCCACTAAAAAAGCAATTTCTTTTTGTTTAAAAAACATTTCTAATTCAAAAATAATTTCATTTTCATAATCTCCTGCGGAATAAATATCATGAATAGATTTATTATTAATAAAAAAATGTTTTACAGCTGTTAATTCCTCAATATTTGGCTTGGCAGTACCTATAGATATTTCTCTGTAAAACTGTCTGCTGTCACTCGAGAAAATAGAAGTGTTTAGCTCTTTGGCTAGTTGAATGGATAACCTTGTTTTGCCAACTGCTGTTGGACCAGCTAATGTTATTAATAATGATTTTTTAATATCCAATAATAGTAATTAACAAAATAAATTAAACAATTAATCAAAGTAATCATTAACTTTTGAAAAGGGTTCATTAAATTTGTATATGAGTAAAAACTTACTGATACTTGATTTTGGTTCTCAATATACACAATTGATTGCAAGAAGGGTTAGAGAATTAAATGTATATTGTGAAATTCACCCTTTCAACAAAATTCCAAAAAATTACAATTTTAATTCTGTAATTCTTTCTGGTAGTCCGTGCTCAGTTAATCAAAGTGATGCACCATCACCTGAGTTAGAGTCAATAGACTCAAAAATTCCTATTCTTGGAATATGTTATGGAGCTCAGTTTTTAGTTAAAAAATATGGTGGAAAAGTAGTTAGTTCAAAAACCAGGGAATATGGAAGAGCCAACCTCTCTTTTTTTAAGGATAAAAACCCTTTGTTTAATAACGTAAAAAAAAATTCACAAGTTTGGATGTCACATGGAGATACAATTAAGACATTAGCTAAAAATATGGATAAAGTCGCAAGTACTATTGATGTAGAAAATGCGGCTTTTAAATTAGATAATAAAGATATATATGGAATACAATTCCATCCAGAAGTATTTCATACAGAAGATGGTTTACAAATAATCAAAAACTTTGTCATTAATATATCTAATTGTTCTCCAGACTGGACACCTGATTCTTTTGTAGAATCCTCGATTTCAATGATTAAAAAAACTATAGGTGACCAAAAGGTAGTTTTAGGACTCTCTGGCGGTGTTGATTCAAGTGTAGCAGCAATATTACTTCATAAAGCTATTGGTAGTCAATTACATTGTATTTTCGTTGACAACGGCCTTCTTAGAAAAAATGAATTTAATGATGTTCTTAAACAATACGAATCACAGGGATTAAATATTAAAGGAGTTAATGCAAAGAAAGATTTTTATCTTTCCTTAAAAGGTATTTTAGATCCAGAAGATAAGAGAAAAGCCATCGGAAAAACATTTATCGATATCTTTGATAGAGAGGCTAGTAATATTAAAGATGTTAATTGGTTAGCACAAGGAACTATATATCCAGACATAATTGAATCAGTTTCTGTAAATGGTCCCTCAGTTACAATTAAATCTCATCACAATGTTGGGGGATTACCTGATTATATGAAATTAAAAATAATTGAGCCTCTAAAGTCTCTTTTTAAAGACGAAGTAAGGAGGGTAGGTAAATCATTAAAATTACCAACAAAAATATTAAATAGACACCCTTTTCCTGGACCTGGATTAGGTATAAGGATTTTAGGAGAAGTAACAGAAGATAGAGTTAAAATTTTACAAGAAGTCGATCATATTTTCATTAGTGGCCTTAAAGAATTTAAATTGTATGATAATGTTTGGCAAGCAGGGGCAATATTTTTACCTATTCAATCTGTTGGTGTAATGGGAGATGAAAGAACCTATGAAAATGCTATTGCTCTTAGAGCTGTTTCTTCAACAGATGGTATGACAGCTGATTGGTGCCATTTGCCATATGATTTCCTTTCTAAAATATCGAACAGAATCATCAATAATGTAAAGGGGATAAACAGGGTTACCTATGATATCAGCTCTAAACCTCCAGCAACAATAGAATGGGAATAATTAAATATATATATATTACTTTATTACTGTGGATAACAATTACTGTAAATATTACTTCTGTAAGTTCTCAAACAATTGATTCATCAAAATTCTCATTACATACTGTTGTTAAAAGTGAAACTAGTTACGGAATAGCAAAAAAATATCAAATTAGTTTAAATGATTTTTTCTTGGCTAATCCCAATGCTTCAAATGGTTTAAGTAAGGGGGAAATTGTTAAAATACCTATAAAACTTTTTGAAACTAAAGAAGTTGGAATCGATATAGATACAGTTCTCAAAAAACATAAAGTTCTCAAAGGGGAAACACTTTGGTCAATATCTAAAATTTATGGAGTTCAGTTATCAATAATTAAATCTTATAATAATTTAATTTCTAATAATTTAACTGATAATCAAATATTATTAATCCCAAATATTATAGCTGATACTATTAATCAAATAACTCCATTAATTAAACATGTTGATCATCCATTATTAAATAGTTGTGACACTCTAATTATTCATAAAGTAAAAAAGAAAGAAACACTTTATGCTATTTCTAAGAAATATCAAATTGGGCTTGATAAAATTATTAAACACAACTCCTTTCTTGAAGAAGAAGGATTGAAAAAAGGTCAAGAACTTAAAATAATTTACAGGTTAAAAGACTGCATAGAGGATTCTATTATTCCTGCTAAAGATAGTTTGTTATTAACTGACCAATTAATTAATAATAATGTTATAAATATCTCTTTATTATTACCTTTTTTTATAGATCAATCGGACTCAATAATTAAAGAATGTCCTAAAAATACTATATGTTCCTTAAAAAAAATAACTGAAAATTCGATTTTAACTTATAATGGAATTAAAATAGCTTTAGATGATTTAAAAGAAAAAGGATATAATATTGAATTATCAATTTATGATACCAAATACGATACCACTAGTACTAAAGAAATTTTATCTGATTCTTTATTTATGAAGACCCAATTGATTATTGGCCCTCTTTATTCTAAAAATATTAAGCTTGCTAGATCTTATTCTAAAAATTATAAAATCCCAATGGTAACAACTTATAATATTCCTAGTCAGGCACTATTTAATTATCCAAATCTATTCAAACTTAATTCTTCAAGATCTACTCAATCCAAAGAAATAGCAAATTTTATTAGAAAGAATAATTCAAAAGAAAATATTCTTCTTATTGTAGATAAAGATGATAGAAAAAGTAGGGTTTACGGCTCTATTTTTTCTGATGAGTATAATGATTCTATTTACTTAATGGATTCTTTAAATCCATTAGATTCTATTCCTATAATATTTGTAAAACGCGGAGATGACTGGAGTTATTTGGAAAAAAAATTATCTAAAAAAACAAATAATATTTTTGTTATTTGTTCCAACAAAGTTCCTTTTTTAACATATGCTTTTAACCAAATTATAGGTTTTTCAAATTCTCAAAATCATTACAAGTCTAAATTCACTGTTTTTGGTTTTGAAGATTTGTATAGAATGAACACCATTGATGTCAAATACAAAAATAAATTTAATTTACATTTTTCTTCCAATGGAATTGTTAATTATGACTCAGAAAATGTTACTTCATTTGCCAATCATTATAGAGATAAATTCTTTTCAGAACCCACTGAATTAGCTTGTGAAAGTTATGATATGGTGAAGTCAATTTTTCTCGAAGTTTTTCCTGCAGATACAAATTCAAGTATTTTTTACAGTGGTCTTAAAAGTGATGTTATATTTCACAAAATTGAAGATAATAGTGGGAGTGAGAATATTACAGTAAAATTTTATAAACTAAATAATTTTATTTTAAATCAACTCTTTGAAAATTGAAGAAATTTCTATACTTAATTCTATTATTTTTTATTGTTTTTTTATTTTATAAAACTTCTCCATTATACTTTTTATATATAAATAAGGATAAAAAAGAAATTATAGCCAATTCTAATAAAATTGTATTTGTAGTTAAAAATGATATTTCTTTTAATGAAATAGGTGATTTTTTAGTTCGAAAAAATATTTTAAAAAAATCAAATACGATCAATGAGCTAGTAGTTTTTAAAAACTATAATAATGATTCTCTTAGAAAAGGTAAATATACTCTAGATAGGAATTGGACTAATAATGATCTTATTAACCAGTTATTTATTATGCGAAATCAAAATATAATTGATTTGTATATACCATCATCAAGAAATTTAGAAACAATTTTTGCTAAAATTTCAAATCAAATTAATATAGATTCCTCAAAATTATTTAAAATTTTCAGTGATGAAATTTATCAAGAAAAATTTGGCTTTACTGCTTATACTTTTCCTACAATAATTATCCCCAATACCTATGAAGTTTATTCTAATATTACAGAATTGGAACTACTAGATCTATTTAGAAGACATTACAAAAAATTTTGGAATAGCAATAGAATAAAAAAAGCAAAAAATATAGGTTTAACTCAGTCTGAAGTAACAATTCTTGCTTCAATTGTTCAAATGGAGCAACAACTGAAATTTGATGAACATCCAAAAATTGCAGGTCTTTATATAAATCGCTTGAAAAAAGGAATGAAACTTCAAGCCGATCCTACAGTCAAATTTGCACTAAATAAACCTGGTCTAAGAAGATTGTATTATCGACATTTAGAAGTTGATTCGCCATATAATACTTATAAGTTCAAAGGATTACCTCCAGGTCCAATTTGGATTCCAGATAAAAGAGTAATTGATGCTGTACTAGATTATGAATCTCATGATTATATATTCATGTGTGCACAACCATCCTATTCTGGTTATCATAACTTTTCATCAAACAATAAAGATCACGAAAAATATAAAAAAGATTATACTAATTGGCTTTCTAAAGAAGGTATTAATTAGATGATAATTCCAATAATAAAACTTATTAAGCAAGAAAAAAAACAACTTAAAGCCAATACTTTTAGTTGACTATCTAGCCATTCAATGGTTGTCTCTTTTTTAAATATGTAAATGTGTCTTACAATAAGAGAAATAGGAATTATGGAAAAATAATATATTAAATTATTAGAATTTATAATAATTATGATAAATGATACTGTAGAAGAAAATAACAATAATAAATGATATTTTTTAGCATTTTTAATTCCCAATTTACCTACCAATGTAATTTTATTAGTTAATTGATCACTTTCGTAATCTCTTAAATTATTTAAATTTAAAACTCCACAACTCAATGAGCCAGTAAATAAAGCTCCCGGAATTGTTAACCAATGAAAACTTTCTGTAAATAGGTAATAACTACCCATTACACCAATTATGCCGAAAAAAATAAATACAGAAAGATCTCCAAATGCTTTATAACCATATGCATTGTCTCCAACTGTATATTTAATAGCTGCAAATATTGAAGAAATACCTATGATAAGAAAAATTAAAATTTTGAAAAAATTATTTTTAAAAACAACTAAAATTAATAATAGTCCAATTATAAATGTAATTATGCTCAATAACAGAATTGCTAATTTCATTTGAGATTTAGAAATTTTTCCAGATTGAACCATTCTTTGTTCTCCTTTTTTATTTTTATCAGTATCTTTTACCGCATCTCCATAGTCATTGGCAAAATTGGAAAGTATTTGAAGTAAAAGGGTAGTTGTAAGTGTTAGAAAAAATATTTTAAAAGAAAATTCTCTATTAGTCATCAAAACCAAAGAAGAGGACAGTAAAACACATGAAAATGCTAAGGGTAAGGTTCTAAGTCTAGCAGCTTTTATCCAGTATTTAATTTTCACAAAATAAAAGTATTATCTATTTCTTTGTCCAGGATTACTGTGATGAGTTTTTCTTTGAGTTTGAATTTTTTTAAATTCTTTACTTGCCTCATAGTATTTAGCTACTTTTTTTATCGGAAGAACTTCTTTGAATTTTTCATGATATTTGATTTTAATATCAATTTGGGATTTCCCCATTTCCATTTTAGCATCCATTATTTCTTCTAATTCTTTATCAGAAATTTCTTCCTTTTCCTTTAACATCATCCTCCCATGAGAGTTTTTATTTTTTAATGCCTTTAATTCAGCTTCCATATCATTTACCAATGGCCAAAAATTTTGTGACTCTACAGTATTTAAATCCATTTTTTTAGTGAAGAAAGCAATTTTTATAGCTTCTCTATTTTCTCTCTTTTTATTTGGATTATTATTTTGACTTAATAATAAATTTGTTATCAAACAGAATATTATTATTATAAATAAGTTTTTCATAATATTGTTTTTAAAATTATCATTATTTTCTCTTTAAAACTCTATGAACAGCATCAATTATATTTGTAAAATGAAGTCCATATTTTTTCATCAAATCAGCTGGTTTGCCACTTTCACCAAATTGATCATTCACAGCAACAAATTCTATTGGAGTAGGGTTGTTTTTAGCCAGTAATTGAGATATTGATTCACCCATACCACCAGCAACTTGATGTTCCTCTGCAGTTACAACACATTTTGTTTTAGCAACTGACCTTAAGATACTTTCATTATCTAAAGGTTTAATGGTATGAATATTAATTAATTCCACAGAATATCCTTCATTGGACAATACTTTAGCAGCTTCAACTGCTTCCCATACAAGATGGCCTGTTGCAAATATAGTTACATCAGTTCCCTCCTGAATAGTAAGTGCCTTTCCAATTTCAAATGGTATATTTTCTGGAATAAATATAGGAACTTTTGGTCTCCCAAATCTTAAATATACAGGGCCTTTATGATCGGCAATTGCTATTGTAGCAGCTTTTGTTTGATTATAATCACAAGGATTAATAACTGTCATTCCTGGTAACATCTTCATCATTCCTATGTCTTCTAATACTTGGTGGGTTGCTCCATCTTCTCCAAGTGTTAATCCAGCATGAGAAGCGCATATTTTTACATTTTTATTAGAATAAGCAATTGATTGTCTTACTTGATCATAAACCCTGCTAGTAGAAAAGTTGGCAAATGTTCCAGTGAATGGAATCTTTCCACCAATTGTCATCCCAGCAGCAATTCCCATCATATTAGCTTCAGCAATTCCAACTTGAAAAAACCTTTCAGGATATAGATCTCTAAAATCATTCATTTTTAAAGAGCCAGTTAAATCGGCACATAAAGCCACAACATTTGGATTAATTTCTCCTAAATAAGAAAGTCCAGCTCCAAAACCTGATCTTGTATCGCTATTTCCTAAAATTTCAATTTTCATTTTTATAATTTTAAATTTATGTTTTGTCCAGATGATATTACAAATTCTTTTAAAATTGTATGAGCAGTACTGTTAGAACGCTTGCTTCTAAAACTAATAAAATATTTCCCTGGTTGAATATTTAAATTTTCAATTGATCTATTTTCATTAAAATCATAAACCCATATATTTTTCCCATTCGATTTTAAAAATAGGGCAGCAGGTCCATCAGACTTATTTACTTGAATAGATCCATATAAAGGGATGGTGATATCTGTTAATCTGCTTTGATTGATTTTAATATTATTGAATTTTATTCTAGGAAGTGTTAATATTTCTAAATCATAATTACCTACTAAATATTGTTTAGTAGAATTCATTATTTGAACATTTAAAATACGAGAATCATCTACTATTTTAACTAAACAACTAATACCATTATAAGTATTGTCATTGCCTTGAATTTTAAGATTTAGTTTTCCCAAAGGAGAATAAACATTTATTGTGTTGTGTTTTCCTGGAATTAACTTAATACTATCTAATGTTATCTCAGGAACACTATGTACTACTAATTTGTATGTATATAAGGGGTCTAGAGAAATAGTATCTGGATTTTGATATCTATTTATCGTATGAATGTAGGTATGCATTAATTTTCCATTAATAGAATTATAAAGACTCATAGTTAAATCAGTCTCATTTGGCAAATTATTTATATCATTTAAGTTAATTTGAGCAGTTGTATTATTTAAAGCTTGACTAATAACAAATTTTAAAACACTTTTAAAAGAATCTTCATTTTCAGCGCTTAAAAATTCTCCTACACATTGAAATTGGTTTAAATAAGAAGTGTCTAACCCTAACCCAATCACAAATGGTTTTAGCTTTATATTTTTTTCTCTAAGAGCAATGGCTACTGCACAAGGATCTTCGTCACAAGCTTCAATTCCATCTGTTATTAATATAATTATATTTCTACAATCTTGACATGGAGTGAAATCTTCAGCTGAATACTCTAATGATCTTGCTATGGGTGTGGTACCTTTAGGTTCTAATCGCCTTATTTCATTAATTATTTTATCATAATTATAAGATGCACTAGCGAAAGGAACTTCCAACTTAGTATCAGAACAATCTTGTTTACCAGGTAATATTCTACTTTGATGACCATATATTCTTAAGGCAAGTTCAACATTTTCAAGATTCTTTAAGCTATCCATTGTTTGGGTCATTAACTTCTTAGCAATAGTGATTTTACTACTATTTTCCCACTGAGCATTCATGCTGTTGGAACCATCAAAAATGAATAGAATTCTTATTTTACCCTCGTTATCTTGAGCAAAACTTACAATGTTAAAAAACAAAAATAAAGATGAAAAAATAAATATTTTAGTTTTTTTTGACATTTTAATTTTTCTCCAATTTTAGTAAATCACAATTAAAAGTCACCATGAGTTTCTTCTAGTTGATTTAAAGCATTTTCTAGTTGTTCATCATTTGGAGCCACTCCATGCCATTTATGAGACCCCATCATATAATCAACCCCAAAACCCATTTCTGTTTTCATTATGATCATTATTGGCTGACCATTTCCTGTTAAGGATTTAGCTTGGTGGAGCGTATTTACAACATCTTTCATATTATTACCATCACATTCTAATGTTTTCCATCCAAAAGCAATCCACTTACTCTCTAAATTTCCAAGTGTAAGAACATCATCAACATCACCATCAATTTGTCTTCCATTATAATCAATCGTTGAAATCAGGTTATCTATTTTTTTTGCTGATGCGTACATAGCAGCTTCCCATATTTGTCCTTCCTGTAATTCTCCATCTCCGTGAAGGGTGTAAACAATACTATTATCATTATTTAATTTCTTTGAAGTTGCAGCTCCAATTGCAACACTTAAACCCTGTCCTAAAGATCCACTAGCAATTCTTACTCCTGGTAATCCCTCATGTGTTGTAGGATGACCTTGTAATCTTGAATCAATTTTCCTAAAAGTGCTTAATTCACTAATTGGAAAATATCCACATCGAGCTAATGTTGAATAATAAACAGGGGAAATATGACCATTAGAAAGAAAAAATAAATCTTCATTTTTACCATCCATATTAAAGTTGGTATTGTAATTCATAATTTCGTTATACAATGCTGTAAAATATTCAACACAACCTAAAGACCCACCTGGATGTCCAGAGTTTTGAGCGTGTACCATTCTAACAATATCTCTTCTTACTTGACTTGCAAAATTTTTCAAATATTCTTCTTTCATTTCTTATCATTAATTTATCAAAAATAAGCATATAGTTATATGAGAATAGGAGTGTTAACAACTTTCAGTAACTATTTATCAATTATTTATTTGAAATAAAATTGTAATTTCGAATTTTTATGAAAAGAATATTATTAAATCTTATTTTTATTTTTCTATTTAAATTTTCTTTTTCTCAAGAAATTGACAATGAAGTCAACAATTTCTTTTTAGATGAAGAGCATCAAACTTATGTCAATCAAAATGGATATTATTTTATTGATATTCCTAAAGAAAAGTCCTATCAAAACAGACTTTCTGGAACACTTCAAATAAAAGATACAAGTTATATTGATTTTAAAGATATTAATGTAAGTTTTAGTAAAAATGATTATCGTTATTATTTGATTTCTAATTTGGAGACTATTATGGTTTTAAAATCTATAAATCACATTAAAAAAGAAATGGATTTAAATGAATAAATTTTTAGTACAAATATTCTTTTTAAATATCTTGTTTATATCTAGTGCATTTTCACAACCATTAGTTCAATTAGGAGATGACGACTGGACATCTACATCAGCTAATGGTCCCTGTAATTGCTCAAATGATTTTAATAATGGTTCGTTTATGAACTTTTTTGATTCTGGAGGTGCTGGAATGCCTTATAGCCCTAATGAATATGAAGTAATTACCCTATGCCCAGACTCTACCGGTTCAAAAATGGTAGTTGCATTTGGAATTAATGCTGGTTACACTTTAAATATTCATCCATCTGATACCTTATTTGTTTACGATGGTCCTTCTGTAAATGATCCTTTATTAGCAACAATAAATGATAGTACTTATCCAAACGGAATCAATATTCCAGCGTCTTGGAACAATATTTCAGGTTGTTTGACTTTTAAGTTTGTGAGCGATGCTTCATTTCAAGGTCTAGGGTGGGATGCAAATTTATCATGTGCTAATTTAATTCAACCTTTCTCTAACCATATTAGTGCATTTATTACTGGAAATGCAAATGGTGGCACAGATACTTTAAATGATTTAAATCCAGTCGATACTGGATATGTAGATATTTGTTTTGGTGATATTATTGAGTTTGTTGCCCAACCTTATTTTCCTTATGAACCTAATGGAGATTCCGCTGCTTTAAGTGGGGGAGGTTATATGCAGTCAACCAACTATACTGTAACCTGGGAATTAAGTGATGGAACAAGTTTTACTTCCAATTCCTTTCTTTTTACTCCAGCTGCAAGAAATGGATATTTTGTCTCATTAAAAATTGAAGACCCGATGGGGCAGTTTCAATATAGTTTCTGTAAAATTAGAGTTTCTACACAACCTAGTTTTTCTTCTTGTCAACCAGCGCAATCACCTATTTGCCTAGGGAGAGTTACCCAACTTTTTGGTGGTGTTACTGGTGCTGATACTGTAGGTGTAGATCCTGTATCAACAAATTTTCCAATAGGAGGAGTTTTTGGTGCTCAAACTTATTTACCGGATGGTTCGGGAATAAATTACAATACTAATATTAATATTTCTGGTTTTACCCCATTGACTACCATACAAAATGCATCTGATATTGACCAAATGTGTATTAAAATTGAACATTCTTATCTGGGTGATTTAGAAATGAAATTAACATGTCCAAATGGACAAAGTATAAACGTTTTTAACAGCTACAGTGGGAGTAATGGTCTTTTCCCTGGAGGTTTTGGTGGTGGTAGTACTTTTTTAGGTGGTGCTTACGATAATAATACTGGAAATATTGGTTATTGCGAAGAATATTGTTTTTCTAATAATGCCAATGCTATGCCAGCATGGGTGAATAGCTATGCAACTACTACCGCTACTGGCCCTAGTGCAGGTCAAATGATTGTTCCGGGGTTATACCAACCCGAAGAAAGTTTTATTCCAGCTCTTCAGGGTTGTCCAATCAATGGAACTTGGACTTTAACAGTAAGAGATAATTTAGGAATTGATGATGGTTATATATGTGAGTGGGGAATTTATTTTAATAGTACTTTACATCCTAACAGTGAAACATATGCTCCCTTAATTACTTCTCATAACTGGCTTCCTGACTCTACCATAATTTCTAACCAAGATACCAATATAATTGTTCAACCAAATTCATTAGGAGCATCTACTTATACTTTTGTTGTCGAAGATGAATATGGATGCTTCTATGATACAGTAATTACTGTACAAACTATTCAAGGTGGTTCCATAATTGGAGATACAACTACATGTGATGACTTTTTTGATTATGCTAATAATTATTTACCCCCAGTGGGTGGAAACTGGTTATATTTTAGTAATGATGGAAATATAACTTTTGACCCTAATAATAATGTTGCTAATCCAACAATAACTGCATCCAATCCTGGAATATACTACATGGGTTTAAATGATGTTTTTTGTAATGATACACTTACTCATGTCGTTGAATTTATAGATCAGCCAGAACCTTATCCATTTTCATTAGATACATTTTGTATTGGTGAAAATATATTAGCAGTGATTAACAACATAGATACCATATTTAGTTACGAATGGTTTGATTATAATGGAGACTTACTTTCAATAGGTGATTCTTTAATTTTAAATAGTAATAATTATACTATTGGCTCACATGAAATTAATTTAAGTGTATCAAATGAATGTGGTGAAGAAATAACAACAAGTGACCTTATCATAGAAAAATGTGAAATTCCTAATGTAATTACTCCAAATGGTGATGGTCAAAATGATTTTTTCTACACACATTTTGCTGCTATTTATAATGATGTTCATTTGAAAGTTGTAAATAGATGGGGGATTGTTGTTTATGAATCTATCAGTTACCAAAATGATTGGAATGGAGTTAATTCTAAAGGAAATCCATTATCTGAGGGAACTTATTACTTTTTTCTAACTTTTGATGAAGGAAAAGAAAAAAACCAGGGAATTGTTCAAATAATAATAAATTCTAACTAAAATTTAATAAATGGCTCTTAAATGTGGTATAGTGGGTTTGCCAAATGTTGGTAAGTCTACATTATTCAATTGTCTTTCAAATGCTAAAGCACAGTCAGCTAACTTTCCATTTTGTACCATTGAACCCAATGTTGGAACCATAACTGTTCCTGATTCTAGACTTAATGAATTAGAACTTCTTGTAAAACCAGCAAAAGTAGTGCCAACTACCATTGAAATTGTAGATATTGCTGGCCTTGTTAAAGGAGCTCATAAAGGGGAAGGGTTGGGTAATCAATTTTTAGGTAATATAAGAGAAGTTGATGCAATAATTCATGTTCTAAGATGTTTTGATGATGATAATGTTATACACGTAGATGGAAAAGTTGATCCAGTTGCAGATAAAGAAATTATAGATTTAGAATTACAGTTAAAAGATTTAGAAACTTTAGAAAAAAGATTAGGAGCTATCGAGAGAAAAGCAAAATCTGGAGATAAAGAAGCGCATAAAATATTTTCTGTTTATGAAAATGCCAAAAATCATTTAAGTTCAGGTAATTCAATAAGATCGTTAGATATTGATGATAATTCTTTTAAGTATTTAGATGAATTACAATTAATTACTGCTAAACCTGTAATGTATGTTTGTAATGTTGACGAAAATGCTGTAGTCAATGGAAATAAACACGTTGAAGCTTTAAAACTAGCAGTTGTTAATGAAAAATCTGAAATCCTTATCCTTGGTGCTGCTATTGAAGCAGACATTACAGAGCTAAATGATTTTGAAGAAAGAAAAATGTTTTTAGACGATTTAGGACTCGATGAGCCTGGGGTAAGTAAATTAATTTATAAAGCATATCGTTTACTAAACCTACAGACATATTTTACAGCTGGAGAAAAAGAAGTAAGAGCTTGGACTATTAAAAAAGGAATGACTGCTCCTCAAGCCGCTGGAGTTATTCATACAGATTTTGAAAAGGGTTTTATAAAAGCTGAAGTTATTAAATTTAATGACTTTGTAGAATTGGGTTCTGAAAATGCAGTAAAGGAAGCAGGGAAGCTATCAATACAGGGAAAAGAATATGTACTTAGTGATGGAGATATAATGCATTTTAGGTTTAATGTATAAACAATAAAAAAAATACGTATTCGTTTGATATTATATGAGATTATTATTAATAAATATAATTTTGTTATTCTCATTTAATATTTGTTTTTGTCAGCAGATGTTAAGTTCCTATTCTATTCTAAATAATAATTGCACTGCAAGAAATTCTTCTTTAGGGGGCTACCCAATTGGTTTATTTGATTCAGATCCTTCTTTGGCCATATTCTTGCCATCAAATCTTTCAATTTTAAACAAAAACCAATTAGTTCTTAATTATAATAATCATTTTGCTGATTCTGATTTTGGTATGATTAATTATAACTTTCAAATTAATAAGAAAGGTATATTTTCAACAACTTTATTTTATAACAACCATGGAAAGTTTGAATATTATGATGCTTCAGGAAATTCGTTAGGTAATTCTTTTTCTGCAAATGATTGGATTTTACAAATTGGTCATTCTAAGAAATTACATGATAAACTTCAAATAGGTTTAAATCTAAAATTTATTGCATCCATTTATGAACAATATAGTTCCTATGCAGTTGGTTCTGACTTGAGCTTAACTTATTTTGATAACCAAAAACAATTTGGAGGTTACCTATTATTGAGTAATGTTGGTACAACTTTAAAAAATTATAACAATTTATCAAACTATAATAATAAGTTACCTTTTAATTCTATCATTGGTATTAACTCAAAGCTAAAGCATGCACCTTTGAGATTTCACATTTCTTATAACCATCTTCACAAATGGAGTTTTAATAATGAGTCTAATTTAAACCCATCTGAAGCGATAGATTTTAATACTATTTTTACTCAATTTTTTAATCATTTTGTCTTTGGAACAGAACTTTTGTTTTCAGAAAATTTTAATGTTAGACTTGGATATGACTTATTATCAAGAAATGAATTACAACCTACATCAAGACCTGGTACTACAGGGATATCATGGGGAGTTGGTTTTAAAGTAAAAGGTTTTAAAATCAATTATTCCAACTCGAAATACCATTTTTCAGGAGTTTCAAATAATTTAACAATTATAAAAAAGTTAAATTTTAATTAAACTAGTTGATTAGCATCATTTATTGGACTAAGATTTAGAAAATCAAAAATATTTTTGTCCAATAGGTGAGAAGGAGATATGTTTTGGAGTGCATTAAAAATTATAGCTTTTCTATTTGGGTAAGTTAATTCCCAATCTTGAATCATTTTTTTTATTTTTTTTCTCTGTAAATTTGTTTGTGAACCACATAAATTACATGGGATAATTGGGAATTTCATTAGTTTTGAGTAGGTTTCTATATCAGATTCTTTACAATAAGATAATGGTCTAAGAACCATTAAATCTCCTTTGTCTATTAAATACTTTGGTGGCATTGCCTCCATTTTACCACTAAAAAATAAATTTAAAAAATATGTTTCAATAATATCATCCATATGATGGCCTAGAGCAATCTTATTGCAATTTAGATCTCTAGCGAGATCGTATAATGTCCCCCTTCTTAATCTAGAACACAAACTACACATTGTTTTTCCCTCAGGTATTTTTTCTTTTACAATGCTATAAGTATCCTTTTCAATAATTTTATAGTTTAAATCTAGATTGTTTAAATATTTAGGTAATATTTCTTTTGGAAAACCAGGTTGTTTTTGATCCATATTAACAACTATAAAATTAAATTTAGTATTTCCATATTTTTGTAAATGAATCATCATATCGAGCATTGTATAACTGTCTTTTCCTCCAGAAATACAAATCATTATAAAATCATCATCTTCAATCATAGAAAAATCTTTGATTGCTTTTGAAGTTGCATTAATGATCTTTTTTCGTGATGTGGCTATATCTTTTTTACTTGTCACCATGCAAAGAAAATAATAAAACTTTAGTTGATACTTTATTAAATTATTAATTCTTCAAAGAGTGCTAATTATTATATTTGAAAAAATATAAAATTATGGATTCAAAAACTTTAATGTCATTAGAAAATAATTTTGGCGCCCATAATTATCATCCACTTCCAGTTGTTTTAGACAGGGGAGAAGATGTATTTGTCTGGGATTGTGAAGGAAAAAAGTATTATGATTTTCTATCTGCTTATTCTGCAGTTAATCAAGGTCATTGTCACCCTAAAATTATCGAAGCATTAGTAAAACAATCTTCCAAACTTACATTGACAAGTCGTGCTTTTTATAATTCTCAGCTAGGACCCTATGAAAAATATATTTGCGATTTATTTGATTATGATAAAGTTCTTCCAATGAATACAGGTGTAGAAGGAGGTGAAACAGCTAATAAATTAGCAAGGAAATGGGGTTATCTTAAAAAACTAATTCCTGAAAATAAAGCTAGAATTATTTTTGCCAAAGGTAATTTCTGGGGAAGAACCTTGGCTGCCATTTCCTCATCTGATGATCCATTATCTTACAAAGATTTTGGTCCTTATATGCCTGGTTATGATTTAATTCCTTATAATGACTTAAATGCATTAGAGAAGGAGCTAAAAGACCCTAATGTTGCAGCTTTTATGGTTGAGCCTATCCAAGGTGAAGCTGGTGTTGTTGTTCCAGATGATGGTTATTTAGAAGGAGTAAGAAAATTATGTGATAAGTATAATGTTCTTTTTATAGCTGATGAAGTTCAAACAGGAATAGGAAGAACAGGAAAACTATTAGCTACCGATTATGAAAATGCTAAACCAGATATACTAATATTAGGAAAAGCACTATCAGGTGGTGTATTTCCAGTATCTGCTATTTTAGCAAATAATGATGTTATGATGTGTATTAAGCCTGGAGAACATGGTTCTACTTTTGGAGGTAATCCATTAGCATGTGTTGTTGCTAAAGCAGCTTTAGAAGTTATAGTTGATGAAAAACTAGCTGAAAATGCCATGGAATTAGGTAACTATTTTAGATCAGAAATTAATAAATTCATAAAAACATCATCATTAGTAAATCTTGTTAGGGGAAAAGGATTATTGAATGCCATTGTTATAAATGATTCTGAAACAAGCGAAACAGCATGGAATTTATGTGTTGAGATGAAAAACAATGGATTATTAGCCAAACCAACTCATGGAAATATTATAAGGTTTGCACCACCTCTTACAATAAACAAAGATCAATTGGATGATTGCATTAAAATAATAACGGATACTATTAAAAATTATAAACCTTAAAAAGAATTAGGAATTAAGCATTACAGGCATAACTAACATTAAAATGTCTTCACCATCATCAGAGTTATCTGGAATTAAAATACCTGCTCTGTTAGGTGCGCTGAGCTCAAAAATAATATTATCAGAGTCAATATTCTGTAACATTTCGTTAAGAAATCTTGAATTAAATCCGATCTCCATCGAATCTCCTTCATAAGAACATGTTAACCTTTCATTGGCTTCATTAGAAAAATCAACATCTTCAGCACTTATATTAAGTTCACTTCCATTAATCTTTAATCTTACCTGGTGTGTAGTTTTATTAGCAAAAATACTGACTCTTTTAATCGACTGAGAAAAAGCATTTCTATCTACTGTTAGTCTATTAGGATTCTCTTTTGGAATAACTGCTTCATAATTAGGATATTTTCCATCTACAAGTCTACAAACAAGAAGTATATCTTTAAAAGAAATACTCGCATTGGATTCATTGTATTGTATAGTAACATCACCATCATAACTCTGAAGTAACCCTTTGAGTAAATTCATTGGTTTTTTTGGAACTATAAATGACGAAGGTGTAGAAGATTTAACATCATTTCTTGAATATCTAACTAGTTTATGAGCATCTGTAGCTACAAATGTTAAATCATTTTCTGATAATTGTACAAAAATCCCACTCATTACAGGTCTTAAATCATCGTTTCCTGAAGCAAAAATTGTTTTTTCAATAGCTCTTTGAAAAATAAAACTACTTATGGTTACAGTTGAAGGAGCCTCAATTATAGGTGATTTTGGAAATTCTTCACCAGAAAAACCACTTAATTTATATTTACCATAATCCGAAGATATTTCTATTCCCATTTTTTCGTCTATAGAGAAAGTAAGTGGGTGATTAGGAAAAGTTTTGAGAATATCTAAAAGCATTTTAGCAGGAATTGCAACACTTCCTTCACTTTTAGCATCAATCGAAATAGTTGAGGTCATTGTAGACTCAAGATCTGAACACGAAACTATTAATTTTTGATCTTTTATTTCAAATAAAAAATTATCTAAAATAGGAAGGGTATTAGAACTATTTAGAACACCACCAATGGATTGTAGTTGCTTTAATAAAACCTGACTAGAAACTATAAACTTCATAATTAATATCTTATGGGTATAAATATCTGAATAGTATTGATAATAAACTATAAGAATTAATCTTATTTATTAACACGTAATTAATAATATCATCGAGTAAAAAAACTTAATGGTTTAAATAATATTTCCCAATTAAAATATTGAGCTCGTAACAATTCATTGTTGTTGTTAACCCTTATATATCCATATTCCGGGTCCCAACCATTTGGTGAATTTTCATCTTTAATTCTCCAGAAATCAACTTTAGTAGTTTTATTATTAACATCTTTTAATTCGAATGAAATAAAACGATTGGAATTAAAGATAGAGTCAATAATTCTTTGTTTTTCAAAAATGATTTTATTATAACTTATGTTATTGAAATGAGTTAAATAATGCTTTACTTGAATTTTATTATAATCTTTAACTAAATTATTATCATAATTATAAAAATTTAAGCTGTCATTATTATATATAATGGTATAACTCTCTTTTTCATTACCAATAAAATTAGTAGATACTTTTTGAATACTTTTAGGATTTACATAGTCAAAAACTCTTGGAGATCTCCATGCTTTCCAATCAGTAAAAAACCTTACTTCAAGAGTGCCATACATTCCTGGTTTATAAGTTACATAAGGCTTAGAGCTTTTATCTTCTCCGATTTCTAAAAGCATATAAGTTCCCATATGATCTTGAGTAGGTGAACCTATATACCATGATTTATAAGGAGTATCTTCGTTTAGAAATATTTCAACTTTCTTATGTCTTACAGAAAGTCTATTTATTACCGTATTAAAAGCAGAATTGGCCACATCTTGCTTCACTCTAATTCTATAGAAAGTTTCCATTAATAAATCCACGGTTGGTTTATTTGCATTAAAATCAGTTCCGTCAATCATCCATATTTTAGATTTATTATCTCTATTTATTGTTATGGTATTTCCTTCAGTATCTGAAATTCTAAATTTAGAAATACTAGCAGTATCTTTTATAGCAAAATCTTTTAGTTCATTATTATTATAATTATTACTACAGTTAACTAAAGAAAAGTAGCACAGAATAGGAATAAATAGATAGGAGATTATTTCTTTAGTTAACATATTTCTTTTTTCTAAAATACTGATTTAAAAATCCAATAAGTGTGATAATAATTATAGGTATAATTATATTTATTAATTGCCAAAATTGTTTTTCAGAATATACATCTTTCTTCAAAAGTCTGGGCATATTCATTTTAGATCGGAGTGGAATTAATTCACTTTTATCTAAAAGTTCATCTACTAAATTTTGGAAAAACATACTGTTACCATATCTGGGGAAGAATTCAGGATTTCCATAATCTGCACTTTCAAAGGATAATAGTACTGGTTTAATTTGATCATTAATTTTAAGAAAATCGTTTCTTATAATATCTCCATCTCCAATAAAAACCATTTTGGTTGAAATACTTGTCTCTTTATATTTTACTATGGGATTAGAAATAAATTTTTTAAAATCTTTACTAACGGACCTGTTTTGATAGTTAGAATTGAATATTCCCTCATATAACCATGCACATACGGGTGGTTCAGCATCATTTTCAAAATTTTTAGGATTATAATTATATAAATTTTGATAGTTTACTGATGTTTGCCTCAGAACTTTAAATTCTGAAGATGTTTTTAGGAGAGGAGTTTTTTTAATATTGTTTTCACCAACAGTATCAATTGAACATATATATCTTGCTTTAATAGGTCCAACATTTTTTAAATATTTAGAAGGCTCATCCATATAAAGTATTGGAAAGAAATACCAATTGGGTATTCTACCCAGTCCATCTTCTCTAATTAGAGGAGAACATCTAGCATCATTTACCATGTTCATATTAAACCTAGCTCCATACTTAAAAAGAAATTGCTGAAGTTCATGATTAACTGGCTTAGCATAAGTGATATTCGTGTCTTTTAAGACACTTTCATCAACATCAAGCATATCAACTAACCATATTATTTTACCTCCTCTCATAATGTATTGATCAATTATGAAAAGTTCTTTTTCAGAAAACGTCAGTCTAGGTTTAGCAATAATCAATAGATCTGTTTCATCAAGTACATCTAAATCTTCACTAATTTTTGATGGATCTTTCATGTATTTATAAATAATCTTGTTTTGAAGACTTTTCTTTATAAATCTCTTGCTATTTTTATTTGGATTTCCAACATTATCAAAAAGAGGTATTGATCTTTTGGCAATAATTAATGAATCAACTTTGTAAGCTATCAACGAGTCATATTGATAATTAGATAAATCAATTGATTCATTATAAAATTTAGCTTTTAATTGTTTAATTCTTACTGTGTCAACATCATAATATTTAATTAATTGATCTCTAATAATCCAAGCATCTGCATTATCTAATTCTCCATGACCTCTCAAAAATTTAATTTTCTTGGAACTGGGTTTTATTAAGTTGTTAAGTCCTAAGATAATATTGTACTCCAACTGGTCATTAAACTGATTAATAATAAGCTGTGAAATGGGAAATTTTCCTTTTTGTAAAAGTTGAACAGGAGAGAATTGATCACCCATTCTTAAAATTATTCCAGACCAAATTCTAATGACTTCTTGTTTACTATCTCTGGATATAATAATATCAGTAAAATCTACACCATCTTTAAATACTTGATTTTTAAACTCCTTTGCTAACTCGGGATCTTCATCTAAATTGATGTAATTAATTTTAAAATTATCGCCACCATAAGCTTTGAATTCATCTAATTTTTCAAATAATGATTTTTTTAGCTTTTCAATTTCAGCAGGATATTCACCAACTAAATAAACATCTGCAGTAATAATTTCATCTAGATTGGTTAAAGTTTTTTTAGTTTCGTTTGATAAAGAATGAATCTTATCAGCTGATAAATCAAATCTTACAAAATAGATGCTAGATATACCATTTATTGTAAGGACAATAATTAGGACTAATAATAAATTATATAATGACTTATATTTAACACCTAAAACTCTCATTATTTGGGTTTTAAAGTTGTTATTGTTAAGTAAAGAGTTATAAATATTATAGAAATAAAATATATAATATCTCTAGAATCAATAATTCCTCTTTGTAAGGCATTAAAGTGATCAACCATACTTAATTTAATTAAATAGTAATCTAATGGATTTCCAACAAAAACAGCCATATAAGAGATACCTAAGTATAGAAGAAAGTTAAAAAATAGAGCTAGTAGAAAAGCAATTACTTGGTTTTTAGAAAGTGAAGAGGCAAAAACTCCAATTGCAACGAAGGTTATACTTAATAAAATAAGACCTAGATAACCTCCAATTGTTGTTGGATGATCAATATTACCAGGAATTTCTCCCATTTGACTTACACTTAAGTAATAAATTAAAGTTGGTAATATGGTAAGAACAGCTAAAAAACTTGCTGCTAAAAATTTTGAAATAATTATTTGAAATATAGAAATGGGTTGTGTTATTAATGTTTCTAGAGTTCCTGATTTCTTTTCTTCAGCAAAACATCTCATAGTAAAAGCCGGAAACAAAAACATTAATATACCTGGAGCTTGAGAAAAAAAGGTTTGCAAATTGGATTCACCCATATCAATAATGTTATTATTACCTGGAAATACCCATACAAAAAAGCCTGAGCTTACTAAAAAAACAATGATAGCTGTATATCCAATTATAGAACTTAGATATGATCTTATCTCTTTTAATAAAAGTGCTTTCATTTACAAATAATATGAGATATACAAATTAGAAGGCCAATATAATTCTATTAATATTAGAAAATAATATTTTTAATTAAAAAGAATTAACAAATCCTATTGAGAAACTTCAATATATTTGTTTTATGAAAATAGATTTATCTATTATAATTCCTTTGTATAATGAAACAGAATCTCTAGAAGAGCTTAGTTCTTGGATTCACAAAGTTGTACAAGAATCAAAACTTAAATATGAGATTGTTTTTATCGATGATGGAAGTACAGATAATTCTTGGGCTACTATAAACTCGCTTCAGAAAAGAAATAATAATATTAAAGGCCTTTCTTTTAGAAGGAATTATGGGAAATCAGCCGCATTAAATGTGGGGTTTAATATGTCTAAAGGAGATGTAGTAATTACCATGGATGCAGACTTACAAGATTCACCAGATGAAATACCTGAACTTTATAAAATGATTAAAGAGGATGGTTTTGATATAGTTTCTGGATGGAAAAAGGATAGGAAAGATCCATTGTCAAAAACTATTCCTACAAAACTATATAACGCTGTAACTAGAAAGGTTTCAGGAATCAAACTTCACGATATGAATTGCGGTCTAAAGGCCTATAAAAGTATTGTAGTAAAAAATATTGAAGTTTACGGTGAAATGCATAGATATATTCCTTTAATTGCTAAATGGGCTGGTTTTCAAAATATAACAGAGAAGGTCGTTCAACATCAAGCAAGAAAATTTGGAGTAACTAAGTTCGGATTAGAAAGATTCATTTTTGGGTTTCTTGATCTTTTCAGTATAACTTTCATTGGTAAATATGGAAAAAGACCCATGCATTTATTTGGAACTCTTGGAACTTTGGTAATTATCATCGGATTTAGTTTTTTAATATATATCGGAATTGATAAAATATTTTTTAATAAAGGAGCAAAATTAATTGCTAACCGAACAGAATTTTATATTGCTTTAAGCGCTATTATTATTGGTGTTCAGTTTTTTCTTGCTGGTTTTTTAGGGGAAATGTTGTCGAGAAATTCTATTAATAGAAATCAATATCAAATCAAAGAAAAATTAAACTTTAATGACTAAAATCATTATTGTTGGTCCAGCTTCTCCTTTGAGAGGAGGTATTTCAGATTTTAATGAGGCATTAGCCAAGTCTTTTTATGAAAAAAATATTAAAATTGAAATAGTTTCGTTTTCTCTCCAATATCCAAAAATTCTTTTTCCTGGAAAATCTCAAAACAGAGCAACTATTTCTCAAAGTTTTCCTTATAAAATATCACCATTAATTAACTCCATCAATCCCTTTAGCTGGTGGAAGTCAGCTAAATATATTTTATCACAAAATCCAGATAAAGTGATAATTAGATTCTGGATGCCATTTTTTGCTCCATGTCTTGGAATCATTTCTAGTATTATTAAGAAAAAAAATATCCAAGTTACAGGGATAGTAGATAATGCTATTGCACATGAAAAAAGAGTAGGAGATAATATGTTGGTAAATTTTTTTTTAAAAAAATGCCATCATCATATTACTTTAAGCAAAAAGGTTAAAAATGATATTAAAGCTATTAATAGTAATATTTCAGTTAAAGCTTTATTCCATCCAATTTATAATAATTACAAACCCTTAACAGAGAAAAAATTAGCACTAAAGAAGCTACATTTAAAGAATGGGAAATACATTCTATTTTTTGGATTAGTAAGGAAATACAAAGGATTGGATTTAGCAATAAGAGCAATGGCTGATAAAAAAATTATTAGTCAAAATATAAAATTGGTTGTAGCTGGTGAATTTTATGAATCTGAAGATGTCTATAATAAACTAATAAATCACCTTAATCTAAAAAACATTATCATTTTTAATGAATTTGTAGATACTGATAAAGTACCAGATTTCTTTTCAATTAGTAATCTGGTAATTCTTCCTTATAAATCAGCAACTCAGAGTTGTGTTACTCAATTAGCTATGAACTATAATAAACCTATGTTAGTTACTAATGTAGGAGGATTGCCAGAAATTGTAGATCATCTTAAAGATGGCTATATATCATCAACTGACCCAAAAGAAATTAGTAAACATATATTGAACTATTTTTCTAATGAAAATAATGAAATTAAAATGAGTGAAGCACTTTCTAAAAAACAGCAGTTTTACTCTTGGGGACATTTTACAGATGAAATACTAAAATAAAAAAAGGAGCCGTAGCTCCTTTTGGTTTTATATATAAGGTTATTTACTAATTATTTAATAATAATAATTCGCTACTTATAATTTCAAATACATATTTTTTTTCACCAGATTCGTCTTCATAATCTCTATAATTCAATGATCCTTCAACATAGATTTCTTGACCTTTAAGTATATATTTATCTGCGATTTCAGCTTTTTTTCCCCAAAACATGACAGGATGCCATTGAGTATCTTTTATTTTTTCACCTTCTTTATTTGTGTAGGTATTGTTAGTCGCTATAGATAATTTAACATACTTTTTCCCATTTTTGGTTTCTTCTAACTTAGGTATATTACCTACATTTCCAATTAACTGTACTTTATTTCTTATGTTTTTCATATATGTTTTGATTTTAGTTTAACAATTGATGTCATTTGAATTGACGATACAAATTAAAATCTGAAAAAAAGTATTATTCGTACTTTAAACAGTTAAGATTCATTTATATTCGTTTATAAATGATTATAAATATATAAATAATTGAAAATAAAGTATTTAACTTATTTTTTTTTCTTCCATCTATTGTGAGTCCACAGCCAAAAAGATGGGTTATTATTAATATCATTTTCTAAAAATTTAGCAAATTTCTCTATAATATTACCATTTGATTCTGATGCTGGATTATCAGTGAGTACCTTATAATTTACTTCATATGATCCTCTTTTTATCTTTTGAATACTTACATAAATAACTGGCCAATTAAATTCCTTTGAATATTTTTCAGCACCAAAAAGAAATCCAGTATCCTGATTAAGAAAATTTATCCAATGTGCATTTTTACTGTTAGATGGACTTTGGTCAGAACCAAAAATTATGGCTCTAGGATTATCTGTTTTATTATCAAAATAATCTTTAGTGTTCTTCATTGGAATCATCTTAAGACCAAATTTCTCTCTAGAATTTCTCATTTTTTTATCATAAAATTTATTTTTAAGTGGCTTGTAAATTGCAAATAAATCATGTTTACTTACTAATGGCATTCTTTGTGCAGTCATTTCCCAATTATTGTAATGTCCGCCTATAAGAATTACATCTTTCCCATTTTCAGCAAAACTATTCAATAAGTCTTGGTTGTTTATTTTAATTCTATTTTCAATATTTCTTTTGGAAATAGTAAATCCCTTTAAACTTTCAAAAATCAAATCACAAAAGTGTTTGTAGAAACTTTGTTTAATTTCAATAAGAGCACTGTTTGATTTGTTTGGAAAGGAATTTTTAAGATTAGTAGTAATAATATGATTTCTATACTTAATTACTCTCCCTAATATTAAGTAGGAAATATTTGAAAGTCCATACAATAAATTCTTGGGTAAGTATGAGATGGGTAGAATTAAAATGTAGTATAAAATATTATTCATTTATAAACTATAAAATATATTTATTTCACTGTGTTAATTATCTTTATAATTTTTGAATAAATCATTCTTAAGAATTAAATATTGAGCAAATTAATAATTATAGACAATTTTGATTCATTTACTTACAATTTAGTTCATTTTTTAGACCCTTATTGTAAAGAATTAACTGTTTTTAGAAATGATGAAATTAACTATGATAAAATCTCAGTCAAACATAAAATACTTCTTTCTCCTGGACCAGGACTGCCAGAAAATAATGAAGAACTCTTCAAAGTGATTGAGAAATTCCAATTTACCAATAACATCATGGGAGTTTGTTTAGGCTTTCAAGCAATTGGTCAATTTTATGGAGCGAATCTAACTAATCTTAAGAACGTTAGACATGGTATTCAAACTGAAATAAATGTTTTAAATCATGATTGTATTTTTAGAGATTTACCAACTCATTTTAAAATAGGGCATTATCATTCTTGGATTATTGATAAAATACCTAATATTTTAAATATTACGGCTGTTGATTATGAAAATAATACCATGGCTTTCAAACACTCCTCTTTAGATATTTTCGGAATTCAGTTTCATCCAGAAAGTATTTTAACCGAAAATGGTAAACAAATTTTGAAAAATTGGATAATTAATTAAAAAAAACAAATATTATCTGCTTCATTAAAAATGTAAAATTACTTTTGTTATAGTTTCTTATCAGTATGAAAATTTCAAAGACATATGATCCTTCAATTGCCGAAGATAAATGGTATCAAAAGTGGTTAGAAGAAGGATTGTTTAATTCTACTCCAGACGAAAGAGAATCTTATACTGTAGTAATTCCTCCACCTAATGTAACTGGTGTTTTACATATGGGACATATGCTTAATAATACCATACAAGATGTTCTAGTAAGAAGAGCAAGAATGTTTGGTAAAAATGCTTGTTGGGTTCCAGGAACTGACCATGCTTCTATTGCTACAGAAGCAAAAGTTGTTCAAAAACTTAGAAGTGAAGGAATTAAAAAAGGAGATCTTTCAAGGAAAGAGTTTTTAAAACATGCTTGGGAATGGACTGATAAGCATGGTGGTGTCATTCTTAACCAACTAAGAAAACTAGGTGCTTCATGCGATTGGAAAAGAACTAATTTCACAATGAATGAAGACTATTATAATAGTGTTATAGGAGTTTTTTGTGATTTATATGAAAAAGGATTTATATACAGAGGAGAAAGAATGATTAATTGGGATCCTCTTGCAAAAACAGCTTTAAGTGATGAAGAAGTTTTTTACAAAGAAGTGAATTCTAAACTATACTATGTTAGATATAAAATTGCAGGTAGTGATGATGAATGGATTCAAATAGCTACAACAAGACCAGAAACTATTTTAGGGGATACAGCCATTTGTATTAATCCTAATGATGATAGATACCAATATTTAAAAGGAAAAGAAGCAATAGTTCCATTAGTTAATCGATCTATCCCAATAATATTTGATGAGTATGTTGATATGGAATTTGGAACAGGTTGTTTAAAAATAACTCCTGCACATGACCCCAATGATTATGACTTGGGTAAAAAACACAATTTAGAGGTAATAAATATTTTAGATTCATCAGGTAAATTAAATAAAAATGCACAGTTACATATTGGTGAAGATAGGTTTGATGTTAGAAAATCTATTTCATTAGAATTGGAAGAATCAGGTTATTTAATCAAAATAGAAGATCATATCAATAAGATTGGTTTTTCCGAGAGAACAGATGCTATTATTGAACCTAGATTATCATTGCAATGGTTTTGTTCTATGGAAAAACTTAGTAAACCTGCCTTAGATAATGTAATGAATGATACTGTAAAATTTCATCCATCAAAATTTAAGAACACTTATAGACACTGGATGGAGAATATAAGGGACTGGTGTATTTCCAGACAATTATGGTGGGGTCATCAAATACCTGCTTTCTTTTATGGTGAAGAGAATGAAGAATTTATTGTAGCACCTACAAAAGAATTAGCTCTTGAAAAATTAAATAATTCATCTGATAAGAAATATGAATTAGATGATTTAAAACAAGATGAAGATGTTATGGATACTTGGTTTTCTTCTTGGATATGGCCAATTGCAGTTTTTAATGGTTTTTCAAAAAATAAAAAAGAATTAAATTATTATTTTCCTACTAATGACTTAGTGACTGCTCCAGAAATTATGTTTTTCTGGGTTGCAAGAATGATTATTTCTGGTTATGAATATGAAAATAAGCCCCCTTTTAAAAATGTCTATTTCACAGGAATAGTTAGAGATCAACTTGGTCGTAAGATGTCAAAATCTTTAGGAAATAGCCCAGATCCATTGGAATTAATTAAAAAATACGGTGCTGATGGTGTTAGAGTAGGAATGCTTCTATCTTCTCCTGCTGGAAATGATCTATTATTTGATAGTAATTTATGTGAACAAGGAAGAAATTTCACCAATAAAATATGGAATTCTTTTAGATTAATTCAGTCTTGGACAGTAAGTGATGAGATTGAACAAGAAGAATCATCTGTAATAGCTTTACAATGGATTGAATCCAAAATAACAGAGAATATTGAAAAGATTAACCACTCTTATGATAAATTTAGAATATCAGAAGCTTTAATGATTACCTATAAAACTATTTGGGACGATTACTGCTCTTGGTTTTTAGAAATGATAAAACCTGCATATCAACAACCTATTAATAATATTACCTATAATGGAGTAGTTAGTGTCTTAGAATCATTACTGAAAATTGTTCATCCATTCACACCATTTATTGCTGAAGAAATTTGGCAACAACTATCCCCAAGAAACAATACCTATATTGTTAATGCAAAATGGCCTAAAAAAAAGAATGTAAATAAGTCTTTAATTAGCGAGTTTCAGATTTTTCAAGAAATAGTGATGAGTGTTAGAAATCTCAGAAAAGAAAAAAATATTTCGAATAAAGTTTTATTAGAATTAAAAATAAAAGTCAATAATTCTTGGTTGAATAACTTTGATTCTTTACTTGTTAAGTTATGCAATTTATCTTCTATAGATTTTTGTGAAAACTCAATAGATCGTTCTTATTCTTTTATTGTTAAAAATAATGAGTTTTTTGTTCCTTTTACTGATACAATAGATGCTGAACTCGAAATTAAAAATATCAAATCCGAGCTATCCAAAAAGCATGGGTTCTTGAAAAGTGTTTTAGGTAAATTAAATAATTCAAGATTTGTTGATAATGCTCCTAAAAAGGTAGTAGAATTAGAAAAAAAGAAAAAAGATGATGCTGAAAAGCAGATTAAAATTTTAGAAGAAAGATTAAATAATCTATCTTCATAATCATTCTTTTTTTAATGAAAAATATTTTATTTCTTTCTTCATGGTTTCCAAGTAAAGTTCATTCTACTCTTGGTAATTTTGTTAAATATCATGCTTTAGCGGCTTCAAAATTTAATAAAATCTATGTATTATATATTGTTGCTGATGACTCTGTGAATGGTTATCAAATAGATTCTTTTAAAGAAAATAATTTATCTATAACGATTGTATATTTTAGAAGAGGTTTCATAAAATATTTCAACTATTTAATAGCATTTAGAAAAGGTCTTAAATTCTTAATCAAAAAAAAATTTCTAAAAATAGATTTAGTTCATATGAATATTATGCATCCAGGTATTTGGCAAGCACTTTATTTAAAATTCTTTTATAAACTTCCCTACATAGTTTCAGAAAATTGGCATGGATTTCAAGACTTATCAAAATACCAACTTAGTTACTTACAAACTAAATTAATTGAATTTGGATTCAAGAAATCAAGTATGATATGTCCTGTTTCCAATCAGTTAAAAAAATGTATGTTAAATGCAGGNTTCAAAGCTAATTTTTCCATTATCCCCAACGTAGTAAACACTANTGTTTTTAATTTTCAAAATGATAAACCTGCTACTAAATTTTTTACTTTTCTTCATATTTCAACTTTGGATGACTCCATTAAAAATGTTTCAGGAATAATTGATGCTTTTGAAAAATTAGAACACCCAAACCTAATTCTTAAAATTGTGGGGGATGGTCCTATTGATTGGATTCTAAATAGGGTTAAGACATTAAAATCATCTAATACTATTATTGTCAATAAAGAAATGAAGCATCAAGATGTTGCAACAGAAATGCAATTAGCTGATGTATTTGTTTTATTTAGNAATATTGAAAATCTTCCATTGGTTTTAATTGAATCTATTTCATGTGGTACTCCATTTATTTCTTCAAATGTTGGTGGTGTAGCTGAATTACACAACAATGAATTGGGTGTATTAGTAGAAGCTGGAAATGTTGAAGAATTAACAATAGAAATGAATAATATTATTAAAAATTTAAATAAATATAATCCTCAAAAAATAAGACAATTTGCAATTGATCAATATTCAGACGAAGTAGTTGGTAAAAAGTTTAATGATTTATATATTCAATTATGTTAATTTAAAAAAGAATGTCAGAAGATAAGAAGATAATTTTTTCCATGGTCAAAGTGAGTAAACAAACTCCCCAAGGAAAACAGATAATAAAAGATATTCATTTATCATTTTACTATGGTGCAAAAATCGGTATTTTAGGTTTGAACGGTGCTGGTAAGTCAACAGTAATGAAAATAATTGCAGGTATTGATAAAAGTTACCAAGGAGATGTTGTTTTTTCACCTGGCTATAAAGTAGGTTATTTAGCTCAAGAACCTGTTTTAGATGAAAATAAAACAGTTAAAGAAATCGTACAGGAAGGGGCACAAGAAATTGTTGATTTATTAAAACAGTATGATGATATTAATAATCAGTTTATGAATGAAGAAATCATAAATAATGCTGATAAAATGAATGCTTTAATAGAACTTCAAGGAAAGGTTCAGGAAAAGATTGATCAAGTTGATGCATGGGATTTAGATTCTAAATTAGAATTGGCTATGAATGCTCTAAGAACACCTGATGGAGCTACATCAATAAAGCATCTTTCTGGGGGAGAGAGAAGGCGAGTGGCACTTTGTAGATTACTTCTTCAAGAGCCAGAAATACTATTATTAGATGAGCCTACCAACCACTTAGACGCAGAATCTGTTCATTGGCTTGAGCAACATTTACAAAACTACAAAGGAACGGTAATTGCAGTTACTCATGATAGATACTTTCTTGATAATGTCGCGGGATGGATTTTAGAACTAGATAGGGGACAAGGTTTGCCTTTCAAAGGNAATTACAGTTCATGGTTAGAGCAAAAATCNAAAAGATTAGCACAAGAAGAAAAAACTGAAAGNAAAAGAAAAAAGGCCTTAGATAGAGAATTGCAATGGGTGAGGNAAGGTCAAAAAGGCAGACAATCTAAAGGAAAAGCTAGNCTAAACAATTATGATAATTTACTAAGTCAGACTGTTAAAGAAAAAGAGGTTAAAATAGAAATTCCTATACCCAATGGTCCAAGATTAGGAAACGAAGTTATTGAAGCCATAAATGTTTCTAAAGGATATGACGATAAACTTCTTTATGAAAATTTAAATTTTAGATTACCTCCTGCTGGTATTGTTGGTGTAATTGGCCCAAACGGAGCAGGAAAAACAACACTATTTAAAATGATAATGAAAGAAGAAACGGCTGATAAAGGTGAGTTTAAGGTAGGTCAGACTGTTCAAATTGGTTATGTAGATCAAAGACATAAAACTATTGATGAAAACAAGTCTGTTTGGGAAGTAATAAGTGAGGGTAATGAAGTTATGGAAATAGGGGGTCAAACAATAAATTCTAGAGCCTATGTATCAAAATTTAACTTTTCTGGTTCTGATCAACAGAAAAAAGTAGGAATTCTTTCTGGAGGTGAAAGGAATAGGCTTCATCTTGCTATGACTCTAAAAACTGAAGCTAATGTACTTTTATTAGATGAACCAACTAATGATATTGATGTAAATACTTTAAGAGCTTTAGAAGAGGGTATTGAAAATTTTGCAGGCTGTGCAGTTGTTATTTCACATGATAGATGGTTTTTAGATAGAATATGTACACATATATTAGCATTTGAAGGAAACTCTAATGTCTACTTTTTTGAAGGTGGCTATTCTGAATACGAGGAAAATAGAAAAAAAAGGTTGGGCAATGATATTATTCCCACAAGAATAAAATATAAAAAATTAACTAGATAAAATATAATATGAAAAAAGCAATTATTGAAACAAGTAAAGGAAATATGGAAGTTGAATTTTATGAAAAAGATGCTCCAAAAACTGTTAAAAATTTCACAGATTTAATTGAAAAAGGTTTTTATGATGGTTTAACTTTTCATAGAGTAATTCCAGATTTTGTTATACAGGGAGGGTGTCCTCAAGGTACTGGGGTTGGTGGACCAGGATATAGTATAGATTGTGAATTAGATGGAGATAATCAATATCATGATAAAGGGGTTCTATCTATGGCTCATGCTGGAAGAAATACTGGTGGTTCTCAATTTTTCATTTGCCATAGTAGAAATAACACATCTCATCTTGACAGAAACCACACCTGTTTTGGGAAAGTTGTAGAAGGTTTAGAGGTAATTGATTTAATCAAAGAGGGGGATAAAATTAATACTATTACTATTACTTAATAATAAAATTGGTTTTAAAAGACACTTTTATAATAAATAGTGATAATGACAAAGATTTACCAATAATTGGCGATCTTACTTATTCAAAAGATTCTAATAATCTAGTTGTATTCTGTCATGGATTCAAGGGTTTTAAAGATTGGGGATGTTGGAATTTAGTAGCCAATTTGTTTGTTGAAAACGGTTTTAAGTTTTTAAAATTTAATTTTTCTCATAATGGAGGAACTTTAGATAACCCAGTAGAATTCCCTGACTTACAGTCATTTAGCTTAAATAATTATTCTATAGAGTTAAATGATGTACAAAGAGTAATAGATTATATTGTTCTTAGAAATTACATTAGTAAATACGAACAAATTTATATTATTGGACATAGTCGCGGTGGTGGAATAGCATGTTTGTCTACTGTAAATAATCCTCAAATTAATAAATTAGTTTCTTGGGCTGGAGTAGCCAATTTTAAAGAGCGATTTCCTGAAAATGAAGAATTAGAGCAATGGAAGAAAAATAGAATTAGGTATATTTTTAACTCAAGAACTAACCAAGAGATGCCTATCTCAATTAAGTTCTACAATGATTTTATAGAAAATGAATCAAAGCTTTCTATTAAAACAGCTTTAATAAACTATTCTGGTAAATTCTTAGCCTGTTTTGGTTCATTTGATCAAGTTGTTCCGAATCAATATGCTTTAGATATGGCTAAATGGGCAACCAATTCTAGTATATTTAAAATTAGAACTAACCATACTTTTGGATCTAAACACCCATGGACTAAAACAAATCTTCCAGATTCTTTGAAAGAAGTATGTATAAAAACGATAGATTTTTTAAAATCAGATTAGGAAATTAAAAGATGAATTAACCCTGCAATAGCACCACCAGTAAACGGGGCAATTACAGGGATCCAACTGTATTTCCAGTCTGGCTTTTTATTTTTTCTAGGCAACAAAGAATAAACAACACGTGGTCCAAAATCTCTAGCTGGATTTATTGCGTATCCTGTTGTTCCTCCTAAAGTCATACCAATTACNATTACTAAAAGTCCAACAGGNAGNGNTTCAAGNGATCCTATTCCAAANTTTTCAATTGGNGNATTGTNTAATTCTATATTTGGNTTNGCTATAAATAAAATACCAAANACTAANATAAATGTTCCTANNAANTCNGAAAAAAAATTGTTTTTAAAATTTCTNATTGCTGGNGCTGTACAAAATGTTCCTCTNATAGTATTTTCATCNTCAGNNATTNTNTAATGGTCNATNTAAATTATATAACANAACCAACTNCCNATCATAGCTCCNAAAACTTGGCTNAAAATATAACCNGGAACANNNATCCANGAAAATTTTCCNGCAAATGCCAATCCNAGNGTAACNGCNGGATTTAANTGTGCACCACTAGATTTTGAAGTAATNTAAGCAGCAACAAAAACAGCTAAACCCCATGAAAAAGCAATTAATAACAACTTAGTTTGACCATTTCCGTAGGTCTTTTTTAGGCTTACATTGGCAACTACACCGTTACCAAGAAGTAAAAGTATTGCTGTTCCAATCAATTCCGATAGTAGAGGATGTATTTCCATTTAATTAATTTTTTTAATTCTTTTATTCCAATCACTTAAAATTCTTTGATCTTCATTTTTAGGACTAAATATTTTTTCTGGTTTCCAAATATCTTTTAAATCTTCAACTGACTTCCAATATCCTGAAGCTAAACCAGATAAAAAAGCAATACCTAAAGAAGTACATTCTGTAAATTTAGGTCTAATTACTTTTTTGTTGATAATATTAGATTGTATCTGCATTAATAAATCATTAGCACAAGCTCCACCATCCACTTTTAAAGATGAAAACTTAATATCAGCATCCTTTTCCATACATGAAATTATTTCATAGGTTCGAATGGCTATAGCTTCTAATGCAGCTCTTGCAATATGCCCTTTATTGGTTTTTCTGGTAATTCCAATAATTGATCCAAATGAGTCCGGACTCCAATAAGGAGCTCCTAATCCAGATAATGCTGAAATAAAAGTAATGCCACCACTATTTTCTACACTATTTGCAAGATCTTCTATTTCTGAGGCATGAGAGATGATTCCTAATTGGTCTCTTAGCCATTGTATTAATGATCCACCAACAAAGACACTTCCTTCAATAGCGTAATTAGTTTTACCATTTAATTGATAGGCAATTGTGGTTAGCATTTTATTTTTAGATTTTACAATTTTTTGTCCTGTATTCATAACACAAAAACACCCTGTTCCGTAAGTGTTTTTAACATCTCCTTCATCAAGACACATTTGACCAAATAAAGAAGCCTGTTGATCTCCTGCGATAGCAGTTATTGGGATTTTAGATCCAAGAATATTAACACTAATATAACCTACAAATTCAGAACTAGATACAATTTCTGGTAAAATATTTTTTGGAATGTCTAGAAGGTTAATTAGTTCTTCGTCCCATTTTAAAGTATGAATATTAAATAATAAAGTTCTACTGGCATTAGTTAAATCAGTGACATGTTTTGCTCCGTTGGTTAATTTCCAAATAAGCCAAGTATCAATAGTTCCAAATGCTAATTTATCTTCTTTGATAATCTCAATAAGTTCGGGATTATTTTCTAAAATCCATTTAATTTTAGTTCCAGAAAAATAAGGATCAAGTAAAAGTCCCGTTTTATTTTGAAAAATAGTTTCTAAGTTTTTATTTTTTAGCTTTTCACATAAGTCTTTTGTTCTTCTGTCTTGCCATACGATGGCATTATAGACAGGTTCTCCAGTCTCCTTATTCCAAATTACAGTTGTTTCTCTTTGATTAGTAATTCCAAAAGAATGAATCATTTCTGCACTAATATTTGTTTTTTTCAGTACGTCTTTAATTGCTTTTAGTTGAGAGTTCCAGATTTCTAAAGGATTATGTTCTACCCAACCATCGTTTGGAAAGTATTGAGTAAATTCATATTGAGAAACTCCCATTACTTGCCCCTTTTTATCTATGATAACAGCTCTTGAACTACTAGTTCCTGCATCAATTGAAAGTATATATTTATTCATTTCTCTTTTCAAAAGCTAAAAACAATTATAATAAAGCTCAAAATACAAAGATTTTAGTGTTTGATATGAATTTATTTATAAATAGGTTATATATTTGACTTTTAATGAAATCTACTGAGATTCTTAATAGCCTTCAGGTATCTCTCACCATTAATAGGCTTTGTTTCCAACTCATTGAAAATCACAACGATTTTTCTTCATCAGTACTTATAGGCTTACAACCAAATGGTATTTTTTTGGCTAATAGACTTAAAAATTCTTTACAAGATTCCATTAATAACAAAGTTTCTGTAGGTAGTCTTGATATTACTTTTTTTAGAGATGATTTTAGAAGAAAAGAAAAACCTTTAATTCCAAGTATAACAAATATTGATTTCTCTATAGAAAATAAGAAAGTTATTTTAGTTGATGATGTTTTTTTTACAGGTAGAACAGTTAGGTCAGCATTAGATGCAATTATGACTTTTGGTAGACCATCTTCTGTAGAGTTTTTAACATTAATTGAAAGACGATTTGTACAGAATATTCCAATAAAAGCTGATTATATTGGGAAGTCTATTGATACTATTAAAGAAGAAAAAGTTTCAGTTCTCTGGAAAGAAAAGCATGGAAAAGACCAAATATTATTGCATTCACCCATTTTGAAATGAAAGATTTAAGCACTTCACACTTATTAGGAATAAAAGATTTAAGTCTAAACGACATCAACCTTATTTTTAAAACAGCTGATAGTTTTAAGGAAGTAATAAATAGACCTATAAAAAAAGTACCTACTCTAAGAGATGTAACTATTGCTAATTTATTTTTTGAAAATAGTACAAGAACTAAATTGTCGTTCGAACTTGCTGAAAAAAGACTTTCTGCTGATATTATTAATTTCTCAGCCGCTAGTTCTAGTTTAAATAAAGGGGAAACTCTTGTTGACACAGCTAATAATATTTTATCAATGAAAGTTGATATGCTTGTGATGAGACATCCACATTCAGGTGCTGCTAAATTTTTAGCAGAAAAAACTAATACTATCATTATTAATGCTGGTGATGGAACTCATGAACATCCAACACAAGCTTTATTAGATGCTTTTTCAATAAGGGAGAAACTTGGAGATGTTAGTGGCAAAAAAGTAGTTTTAATTGGTGATATTAAACATTCAAGAGTCGCCTTGTCAAATATTTTTGCATTACAAAAAATTGGAGCTAAAGTTATGGTTTGCGGTCCTACTACATTAATTCCCAAATACATCAAAAAATTAGATGTAAAAGTGGTTCATAACATTGAAGAAGCTCTAAAATGGTGTGATGTAGCAAATATGTTAAGAATTCAACTAGAAAGACAGGATATTCAATATTTCCCTTCTTTAAGAGAATACGTCAGTCAATTTCAATTAAATAAAGAAATTTTGGAAAAAGTTAATAAGCCTATAACCATTCTACACCCAGGCCCAATTAATAGAGGAGTTGAAATTACATCTGAAATTGCAGATTCAGAACATTCTATCATATTAAATCAAGTTGAAAATGGTGTTGCTGTTAGAATGGCAATTATTTATCTTTTAGCAGGTTCTGTAAATCGAACTTAAAAAATCGAAGAATTATGTTATTTTTGTTTAAAACAATTATTCTTGGAATTTAAAGTAGAAAATAATTCAAATCATATCATCATTAGATGTACCTCAGATAAGTTGGATGCATTGGTCGCTCCTGAACTAAAGTCTTTGTTTCTACATCATTCAAATAATGGAGCAAATGCTTTTGTTGTTGATCTTGAAAATGTCAAATACTGTGACTCTAGCGGACTAAGTGCTTTGCTAGTTGGTAATAGGATTTTAAAAGAAAAAGAAGGTAAGCTTGTAATTTTTGGGATTAATCCAATGGTTCAAAAAATTATTGCTATTTCCCAATTAGATACTGTTTTTAATATTTTTGAAAATGAACAGATTGCACTAAATAATATAAAATGAAAAATCTTATAATTCTTACTTCCATATTATTCTCAGTTTTATTCTCATATTCACAATGTACTCCAGATAGTATTTATGCTGATTCTACTTTTGGTGTATGGCCAACTCCTACAACTAATTTTCCTCCAGGTGAGATTGGTGTTCAATATTATGAAATAGTAAACTTTAAGGTCCCAAGAGATGCTGGTGCTATAGATTCTGCAGCAGCTGGAACTTACATAGACTCTATTGTCTTAACGTCCATCACAAATCTACCTCCTGGTCTTTCTTACGAATGTGATAATTTGTTATGTTCATGGAGGTATGACTCATTAGGGTGTGCCTCCTTAAGTGGAACACCAACTACAAATGGTACCTATCAAATTTCTCTTGATGCAACTGTTTGGACTCAGTTGTTTTTCACTCCTTTTCCAATTCCATACAGTTTCGATGGATATGTAATTAATATTGGAAATACTGGAATTAATATTATAAATATTGATGAATCAAATCTTGAACTTCAAAATGCAATACCAAATCCTTCAAATGAAATGACTAATATTAAATTCACCACTAACAAATCTGAAAGTATATCATTTCAAATTACCAACTTGTTAGGTGAGACTGTATATTTAGATAATATTATTTCTAAAAGAGGTGTTAATGATATTATTTTAAATACTTCCAGTTTTTCAGAGGGAATATATATTTATTCCATTAGTAACAAAACAACTAAGTCTTCTAAAAGACTTGTTGTAAATCACTAGACAATAATTACTTACTTGTGAAGTTTGAACTAACCATCCTAGGTTGCGGGGGGGCAATTCCAACTTTAGAAAGAAAGCCAACCTCACAGTATTTAAATATTCAAGACAGACATTTTCTTATAGATTGTGGTGAGGGAACTCAAATTCAGCTGAGAAAATTTAAATGTAAATTTTCAAAAATTGATCACATATTCATAAGTCACTTACACGGAGATCATTTTTTAGGAATTTTTGGATATTTATCTTCATTAAATTTATTAGGAAGAAATAATGATATTCACATATATGCTCCAGAAAATTTAAACAATCTTCTTGAAGTTCATAATAGTGTTTCAGGTAAAAATTTCAATTTTAACATTGTTTTTCATCCTTTAAATTTTTCAAAATTAAAAAGAATTTATAATGACAAAATAATGGAAGTTTTTTCATTTCCTGTTAAACATTCTGTACCAACTTGTGGATTCCTTTTTAAAGAAAAATCGACAGATAGAAGGATGATAAAAGAAAAAATTAAAGAATTAGACCTGAATATTGAGTCTATTAAGAAGTTTAAAAATAGTGAAAACTGTGAAGTTAATGGAGTTTTAATTGACTACAATGATGTTACCACTCAAGGAAATCAACCAAGAACTTATGCTTATTGTGCTGATTCTCAATATGATGAAAATATTATTTCTTATTTAGAAAATGTAGATTTAATTTATCATGAATCTACTTTTTTAGAAAGCAAGATGGATAAAGCCATAAAAACCAAACATTCTACAGCAAAACAAGCTGCTACCATAGCCTTAAAAGCAAATGCTAAACAATTGATTATCGGACATTTTTCTGCTAGGTATGATAATTCAGACCAGTTTTTAGAAGAAGCCAAGGTGGTATTCAATCAAACTATTACCGCATATGATGGATATACTCATCAAATAAAAATAGAGAATTGAATAGTCTTAAATTAAAAAGTACTGCTGACGGATCTTCAACTATTTATAATGAGCTTTTAGACGAACATTACCATTCCATTCATGGAGCTAGACAAGAGTCTTTGCATGTATTTATTAAAATGGGTTTATCATATTTTTTACAATCTAATCCGTTGAAGAATGAATACTCTATTTTAGAATTAGGTTTTGGAACTGGTTTAAATTGTATTTTATCTCTTCTACATAATTTTAGCTCTGAGAAGAAAATTTACTACAATACTATTGAACCATATATTTTAAATTTAGACACAATAAAAAACTTAAATTTTAATTTATCAGAAAATGATTTAATTTTTTTTGAAAAAATTCATCTATTAAATTGGGAGAAAGAGCATGAAGTTCATCATAACTTTTTCTTATCAAAATTTAATACTGATTTTAACTCTTTTAAAACTAATGATTCATATGATATTATTTATTTTGATGCATTTGCTCCAAGAAAACAACCTCATCTATGGACATTTGAAGTTTTTGAGAAAATATTTAATATGACTAAAAGAAATGGAATTTTAGTTACTTACTGTGCAAAAGGGCAGGTGAGAAGAGATTTAGAAAGTGTAGGTTTTAATGTCGAAAGACTAGTAGGTCCACCAGGAAAAAGAGAAATGTTAAGAGCAATTAAGTTATAATTTATAGAGATGATTTTTAGTTATACCATTATTATAATAATATTTACTTCAATAATATCTATTCTATGTTTTAATAATGAAGAATTAAAAAATAATCTGATTTTCTCTCCTTATCAATACAAAACAAATAAAAGATGGTGGATTGTATTCACACATGGATTTATACATGCTGATTTTCTTCATCTATTTTTTAATATGTATGTATTATATATTTTTGGTCCTTCCTTAGAATATTATTTTACTACATCTTCCGAAATAGGTTGGATATACTATATAACCTTTTACTTATTAGGAATAATCTTCTCAACCATACCATCGATATTTAAAAATAGTAATAATCCAAATTATAGAAGTTTAGGTGCTTCCGGATCTGTTTCTTCCATAGTTTTTGCCTATATTATTATTTTCCCCCTAAGAGAATTGGGATTAATTTTAATTCCAGGGTTATTTTTACCAGGGTTTATATTTGGTATTCTTTATTTACTAGCAGAACATTATTTAAGTAAAAAACAATACTCTAATATTGCCCACGATGCTCATATAAGTGGTTCTTTATTTGGAATATTTTTCATCATAATTTATGACTTTAATAATCTAATGGTCTTTCTTCAAAAAATCATGTACTATTTTCAAAATTTTTAATGGAGTTATGAATAAAATTATTTTTAATGGTAAAATATTAAAGGAAGAAAATTTGATGTTCAATCAATTTAAAAGAGCTGTTAATTTTGGTGATGGTTTTTTTGAAACAATTCGTGTTATTAATGGAAAAGAAATGTTTTTTGAAGATCATTTTAATAGAATAAAATCAGGATTAAATTTTTTAAAAATAGATTATCCTAATTCATTTAATTTTAATTTTTTAAAACAAGAAATCCATTCCCTTTTAGAAATCAACAATATTGACGCTGGTGGTAAAATAAAAATTTATTTTTTTAGAAGTGGTTTAGGGACCTATAAGCCACTTTCTAATGAAATTAGTTATGTAATAGAAACCATTAGATTAAATTCTAATTTTTATGAATTAAATAAAAAAGGATACTTAGTAAGTATTTTTAATGAATATAAAAAACAAATTAATAATCTATCCTCATTTAAAACTTCCAATTCTTTATTATATATTTTAGCATCATTATTTGCAGAACAAAATAATTTTAATGATTCATTAATTTTAAATGAAAATAATTTTATTATTGAGTCCTCAAATTCAAATATCTTCTTGTTACATAATCAAAAAATTATTACTCCGCCATTAACTAGTGGGTGTATAAAAGGAATTATGAGAAATGTAATTTTTAATTTATTAAAAGAATTAAATATTGAAATACTAGAGAGAAATATAACAGAAAGAGATTTAGAAATTTCCGATGAGATTATTTTAACTAATGTTGTAAATGGTATATCTTGGGTAGGTGGATATAAGCAAATTAGATACTACAATAATTTAAGTAAAAAATTAACTAAGAAATTAAATCAAAACTTAGTTGTCAATAGGATTTAAGGGAAAATTTGAAATAGCTTTCATTCTACCTCCTCTTTTATTCAGAACATCTTTCCATAAGTCAACTTTATAATCAGAAAAAATATCTTCATCCATTAAGTTTAAAGCAATCCATGAATTAGATTTAAACTCATTGGTTAATTGATTTTCTGTCCATCCAGCATAGCCAAGAAAAAATTTTATTTTTCGAGTATCAATTATACCCATATTTATAAATTCAATAATTTGGTTAAAGTCTCCACTTGTCCAAATGTTATCACAAATTTTAACAGAATTATCTATCAGATCTCCTAATTGATGTAAATAAAATAAATTAGCTGAATGAACAGGTCCTCCATAATAAACAGATAGGTCTTTTACTTCAATTTCAGGTACTAATTCTTCTAGATTTACATCCAATTTATTGTTTAAAATAAAACCATATGAACCTTCTTTATTATGTTCACATATCAATATTACCGATCGTCCAAAGTGATCATCTTGCATAAATGGCTCCGCAAGAATTAAATTCCCTTTTTTGGGCGTAAGATTATTTATTTTACTAATATTTGAAAAAGGAATATCCAATACTTAAAACTAATAAAAAATTACAATAAAAATATATTTATTTGTTTTTAATGAATAGCAGATCTCCATGGTAATGATGATGAAACTTCAGCTTCTCTTTGTAAGATGATTTCTGTTCTTTCATTTACAGTCTCATTATCAAAATAGATTTTAGCCATTTTTATAAAAGAGTCAATGTGATCTAATTCTTGTTTATGAAGATTTAAATAAAATTTAGAGATCTTTTCATCTTTTACTACATCTCCTATTAATTTAAAGCGCTCTGAGCCTCTTAATTCTGCAATTGAAGCAATTATCAGTCTGTCCATAAATAGTTCGTCAGAATCAGATCTTACAATAGACATTAGCCCTTTAATGTAGGGGTCTTTTTGAAAAACCCCATTAAGTTGATGTCCTCTATATCTAATTAATTCATAAACCTGTTTAAAATGGAGTAATTCTTCTACAGATATTTGAATTAATTCATCTATAATTTCAGTTCTATTAGGATATTTTGCAATCAGTGATAAACACATATTAGCTACCTTTCTTTCAGCATCTGCGTGATCTTGTAAAAATGAGTCTATATCTTCAACAGCTTGTTCAGCCCACTCAATTGGAGTTGTATACTTTAATTTCATATTAAATTCTTTTCCAAAAATAAGGAGTAAATATTAAACAAACTGTAAATAATTCAAGTCTTCCCATTAACATTAATAATGATAAAATCCATTTACCTAATAAAGGAATATGATCAAAAGAATAGGAGGGACCTACTTGGGCAATTCCTGGGCCAACATTCCCTACTGCTGAAGCAACTGCACTTATAGAAGTTAAAAAATCTACTCCTAATGCTGTTAATAAAATAGAACCTACAGTAAAAATGAATAAATAAAGAAAGATAAAAGCAAGTAGATTATAAATTATTTGATTTGATATTGCTGAGCCATTCAGCATTACAGGGATAACTGCTTTGGGATGTAATCTTCTTTTAAATTCTAATAAACCATTTTTTATTATGATAATAATTCTGACAATTTTTATTCCACCACTTGTGCTACCAGCTGATCCACCTGAAAAAAGAAATAAAAAGAAAATAAATGACATAAAATAACCCCATGTAGTATAATCTGCAGTTGCATATCCAGTGGTCGTAATGATAGATACTACTTGGAAACTTACTTTTCTAAAGGCATTTAAAAAGCTAATATTATTGTTTAAAGACAGTAAAAGAGTTAACAATAATATGACTGAAATAATGGATGACAGATACCATTTAAATTCATCATTTTTTAAAATTTTATGAAATTTCATCTTTAAAGCAAAATATATTAATGTGAAATTAGTACCTGCTAAAAGCATAAAAATCACAATAACAGCTTCAATCCAAGGATTTTGAAAAGCTACGATGCTAGCTTGTTTTGTAGAAAATCCACCAGTTGAAGTAGTAGTTAAAGAATGGTTAATTGCATCAAAAAAGTCTAGTCCAAAAAACATTAAAACAATGGTTTCTAAAGTGGTTAGACCTAGATAGATTATCCATAACCTCTTAGCAGTTTCTTTTATTCTTGGATGTATTTTATCTTTTGTTGGCCCAGGTGCTTCAGCAATAAATAGTTCCATTCCTCCAATTCCTAACAGAGGGAGAATTGCAATCGTCAAAACAATAATACCCATGCCTCCAATCCACTGAGTCATGCTGCGCCAAAAAAGAATACTTTTAGGAAGAGATTCTATATCGTTAAGAATGGTTGATCCAGTTGTTGTGAAACCTGACATGGTCTCAAAAAAGGCATTGGTAATAGAGGGTATACTTCCAGAAATAAGATAGGGAAGACTTCCAAATATTGTCATAAATAGCCATCCAAGTACAACAATTAGATAACCATCTCTTTTTTTGATTTCAGAATTTTTATCTTTTTTTGTAATCAAACGCATAAAAAAACCAATTGAAATTGTAAACCCACTACAAAACAAAAAAACTAAATGAAGTTTATCTTCAAGATCGTAAATAATTGAAAAGGGGATACAACTCAACATTAGAAAACCATTGAGTAGGATAAGGGTTCCAATAACATATAAGATTACTGAAACGTTGAATAAACCTTTTATCTTACTGGAAGAATTTTTCAATTTCTTTAATAGATTCAGTTAGGGAAAATACGATTGTTTTATCATTTTCTATGAGTTGAAAATCTCCAAATGGTATAATTGGAATTCCATTTCTAATAATACCCGCAATATTGGAATCTTTAGGAAAATTAAGTTGATTAATTGGCTTTTTGGTAATTTTTGTATTGGATTTTACAATAAACTCAATAATTTCAGCATTGGTTCCATGTAAATTAGCTACAGATGATACATTTCCTTTTCTTACGAATTTAAAAATCTTATCAGCAGCAATAATTTTTTTATTAATAATGGTATCTACGCCAATAGATTGCGAGAGATTTATATAGTCAAAGTTTTCAATTCTAGCAATGGTCTTTTTAATTCCATGGTTTTTTCCCACAAGTGAAGTCATTACATTCATTTCTGAATTTGCAGTAACAGAAATTAATGCATCCATTTCTGCTAATCCTTCTTCTTCAAGAATTTTAACATCATGACCATTTATATTAATGACTAATGTTTTTTTAAGAATGCTTGCTAATTGTTCACATTTAGCTTTGTCTTTTTCTACTAATGAAATATTGTAGTTCTTTTCTAGAAGTTTTGCAATGTTTAATCCAATTCTACTTCCACCAATTATCATTACGTCTCTAATTTCAATAGATGTTTTACCACATAATGTTATAATATTTTCAATGGATTCTCTGAGTGAAATAAAATAAACGATATCATTTTCTTTTAAAATTGTATCACCATCAACCAAAAGTGTTAAGTCATTCCTATGTAGGGCAAGAGGCTTAAAACTTAAGTTAGGATTTAAGTCTGCGCTTTCTCTAACAGTTTTATCAATTAAAATTGATTTTTTTGAAAGAGAAATTCCAAAAACTGTAAGCTTTCCGTTATCAAATTCAATATCATCTGTAAATGCAGCCTGGTTAATTAATCTCTCAATTTCAAGAGTAGCTAAGTGAGTAGGGGAGATAAGAGTGTCAATACCTAACTCATTATAAAAATGTTCTCTGTTTTCATTGATAATATTGTCATCATTAATTCTTGCTATAGTATGCTTTGCACCCAACTTTTTTCCTAAAATACATATCAGCATATTGGTTTCTTCGCTAGATGTGACTGCGATAAGAAGGTCACAGGTGCTAATTAGTTTTTGCTCCATTATTTCAACAGATTTAGCATCGCCAGCAATAGTAAATACATCTATTTGAGAAGAAATAGTATTTAGTCTTTCTTCATTTTCATCTATTAGATAAATATCATGGGATTCTGAGGATAATAATTTAGCAAGATGAGAACCTACGTCTCCAGCTCCAGCAATAATAATCTTCATTAATTAATTTTTGAACAAATATATAAGTCTTTAATTATACTTTGTAAGTAATTTGTTTTTTTACTTTTGTCGTAAAAATAAATAAATGTCACAAATAAGATTTGGAACAGATGGATGGAGAGCTATAATCGCCAAAGACTTTACGGTTGAAAATGTTTCTAGAGTTGCTTATGCAACTGCAGAGTGGAC
>NYYE01000050.1 GCA_002686655.1 Crocinitomicaceae bacterium
TCGCCAATCAGGAAAAAACACCTTACATACAAGAACTAGAAATGCATTTGGAAGCCCTTGAAAAAGGAGGATATGACCACTTTATGCTAAAAGAAATTTACGAACAGCCTCAGTCTATTAAAGATTCAATGAGAGGAAGAATTAGTATTTCTAAAAGTAAAGTGGCTTTAGGTGGCATACTAGATTATGAAGAAAAATTAATAAATGCTAAGAGATTAATTTTTGTTGCTTGTGGGACATCTTGGCATGCTGGTTTAGTGGGGGAATATTTATTGGAAGAAATAGCTAGAATACCTGTAGAAGTTGAATATGCTTCAGAATTTAGGTATAGAAATCCTATTATCGGTGAAGATGATTTTGTTATTGCTATTTCTCAGTCAGGGGAAACTGCAGATACCCTAGCAGCTTTAAAATTGGCCAAAGAAAGAGGAGCTACACTTATGGGAATATGTAATGTTGTAGGCAGCTCAATTTCTAGAGAAACTGATTGTGGATCTTACACACATGCCGGTCCTGAAATAGGGGTTGCATCCACCAAAGCTTTTACTGCACAGGTCACTATATTGACCCTTATGGCTATGATGATTGGTAGAAGAAAAGGAACCATTACCAATAAAAGATTTAATAGGCTTTTAGTTGAAATGAAAGCTATTCCCGATAAGTTAAAGACAGTATTAAAGGAAAATGATCTTATTGAAAAGATTGCCAAAATTTATTATCAATCAACCAATGCCCTTTATTTAGGAAGAGGTATCAATTTCCCTTTAGCACTGGAAGGAGCTCTTAAGCTCAAAGAAATATCCTATATTCATGCTGAAGGATATCCAGCTGCAGAAATGAAACATGGCCCAATTGCATTAATTGATGAAGAAATGCCTGTTTTTGTAATTGCTACCAAGGATTCTAGTTATGAAAAAATTGTTTCTAATATTCAGGAAGTCAAAGCTAGGAAGGGAAAAATTATCGCTATTGTAACTCAGGGAGATAAGGAAGTAAAGAAAATTGCAGATCATTATATAGAAATTCCCAAATGTGATGAATTGTTGGTACCGTTATTGGCAACAGTTCCATTACAATTACTGAGCTACCATATTGCACTATTAAGAGAATGTAATGTTGACCAGCCTAGAAACTTAGCCAAATCTGTTACCGTGGAATAATTTATGGTGGGTGAGAAATCACTTACAAACTATTAACACATATTAAAATTTACTTTTTGTCATCTTCTTTTTTATACCCTTGTTTATCAATTTTATAAAGAATGTTTTTTTCATTAAAATGATAAAGATAAACCCTATCATCATTTGTAAATCCTGAACTATATATTGTATTTGAATCTGATTTTTCTACAAGTTTTAGTTCACAATGGTTATCCTTTGTTTGTAAAAAATCATCAAGTGACATTCCAATTTCGTTAGGAACAACATGTAAAGTTATACATGATTGAAATAAGTATATAAATAAAATAAATACTGGGATTCTCATTTTCTAAAATTACAGATTTTAAAATCAAAATATTTAACTATGAAGGAAGATTTATTGTTAAAAAATTTAATTTCAATTTTAAAAGATAGATGAGGTATCCACCCACCATAAATTAGAGTATCACCGTTGAATAGATTTAACTATCTGGTTATAAAATAAAATAATCTAGAGTGGTATTAATTTATTTTATAATCAAAAAATCTTTTATCCTTGGGATTTCTTTCTCTTTCAATGCTAACTTTTCCACTATCATTAATTTCATTAATTAACCTACTTCTTAATGTTTTAGAAGAGTCTTGATTTAGATGAGTAATTTCTAAAATAGCATCTAATTCGTCTCTACTTATTTTAGACCCTTTTATATTAACTAATTTATTTTCTAATAATAAAGAACCATTAACTAAATTACTCTTTGAAGACTTTTTGACACTTAAATAAGTAAAAAAGGACATCAATAAAATTATTGTAAGTCCAATAATTAGATATAATATCCTTTTAGGGTTCATGCTACTGTTATGCCTAGATAGATATAAATCAGGGAAATTGCTAACCAAATAATTTTTTGTTTTAGAAATATCTAAGGAATCTATTGTCCTGTTATTATCTCGATAATACATCATATTGCCGATAATATAAGCATAAGATATTCCATTAATAGAGCTTTTATCCTTGTAAAATGTATTTTGAGTAAGTTCTCCTGTCTCGTTATTAAAAACTGAAATTTTGCATTTAGAGTCTCTAATATATTTTTGAAATATTGAATATTTTGACTGACTGTAACCCAATAATGCTCTTGGTGTTGTTAAGGCAAGAGGAGAATCATCTTGAAATTGAAATTCCTCATTATAATTAGATTTTTTTAGATCAATAGCTCCAAATGAATAATTATTATCTTCTGATAGTAGCTTGAAAAGAACGAATAAATTATCTTCATATAACCATGATGATATAACCCCATTTAACTGTGTAGGTAAATTATTAATTTTCTTTAAAAACCACTCCCCTTTATTAAAATCAAATTCTATAAGTTTTCCAAATGANTTAAATAATCCTACTCCACCAAAACTATAAATTTTATCATTGTGATAAAAAAGCTGTCTTTGAAAGGTAGATCCATGATATTTACTAATACTCAGTTTTGATACAATAGTTGAATCTTTAAAAACAACTTCAAATAGATGAAGAGTCCCATTAGGATTTAAATATCCCAAGGTATCATTGACTAAAATAAAACTATCAAAAAAATGTTCGTCTAGTCTTAATATATTAGAGTCTGGTACTAAATCTTTACACTTTTTAATTATAAAAGAAGTATCAATTAAAGGNGGAACTTTAGCTTTTATAACACTAAAACTTAAAATAAAAGCTACAAGTAAAGTATACTTTAAAAGAAGTTTAGTCTTGAAAACTTTTTCAGTATGTATTAAGTAGTCCTTTACCATCTTTTTTATAAATAATGTTATATTAAGCAATATGAAAGAAAAAAAAATTAAATAATAGTACATGATTAGTACAGTTCTTGTTAAAGTAGATCATAATAAGAAATTTAAATAATGTCCATAAGATTAACAATATGATATCAATACATCTAAATATATAAACTACTATTATATTTAATAAGTAACAAAGGTAAATTGACGTAATTAACTAAAAAAATGATGAATATTTCAAATTATTGGATTATAAATGCTCTATTGGGCTTTAAAGCATTTTTAATAAGGTCTACATGTGTCTTATCAATAATTAAAAAGTTAATTGAATGAAATTCATTTATCAACTCAACTTTTGAAGTATATTTTAATATTTGATGATTTTTAAGAAAGTCCATAAGATGAACATGAAAATGTTCAGCTGTTTTATTAGACTCTATCCCATTGAAATCCCATATTAATTTAATCTTTTTCATTAGTTCATTTATTGATCAAAAACAAAATTATAATATTACCATCTTAAAAATTCGTTGGACATTGATAAACACCATTGTTCTACATCTTTTAGTTGATGTTTTTGGTTGAAAAAGGTTTTCCAGTTTTTTCCCCAAACAAAATTTCGTATGTAAACAGTATACAATAATCTTATCTCTAGCTTTAAATCATCATTATTATAATTTTCAAAAGAAAAATTTCGGATTTTAAATAGCGATTTTTTAATATCATTTGGGCGACCCACGTAAATATTTTTGAAATTATTATCATGAGATTTAACCCTTAAATAAAATTTCGGATTTTTTTTAAGTGATGTATCGTGATACCTTAATCCAACAGATATAGAAAATTTAAATAATTTTGATAACTCTTGCATTGATTGGGAGGCAACATGTAGTTTCCCCTTGTGGCTATTAGGATGATTCTTAGTGCCTATACTGGCTGTTAGTTCTTTTAATTCTTTTTGCTTTTCTTTAATTTCTTTTTTTAAAACAGATAATTTTTTATTTTTTTTCTGAACTAACAAATGACTTTCTCTTAACTTTCTAAAAGAAATCCTTTGTTCTTCACTTAGATTTATAAAAAACTCATCTGGCAAATAGTCTTTAAAAAAAACTTCTGATTCACAGCGGTATTTAAGTAGTTGACTCATAGAAAAATGAGTGTGGTAGTATGTATTTAATTAAAAATATTTATACCACAATATTTCATAAGTCCAAATATAATTATATGAACAAGAAGATTATTAATTTTCACTAATCAATTAAATAATAAGTACTTTTAAAGTGCCTATTATAAGGATTTAAAATAATAATTTCAACGCTGTGGTTTTGAATAGATTAATAAATATTTGTTCTTTTTTTATGGTAATAAATTTATTTATTTCCTGCAATGAAAAGAGTGATTACCCAATAAAATTTGATTTCGAAAAAACCAATAAATCTTATTTTATTTCTAACAACAATCGTCAAATTAGAATAAATAACTCTTGTACAAAGGAATACTCAAAGTCAGGAAAAAATTGTGCTAAAATTTTTGAAAAAAATCCATTCGGGTTAAGTTATACTCTCGAGAATTTAAAAAAAGGAAATCAAATTATTATTTCAGTTTGGGAGAAATCTGATTATGCAAATAGTTATCTAAAATTAATTGGTAATGAAGATGATATTATACTTTCTAAAAAAAGTAACCGAGATGCAAATAATATTGATTGGCAATTAATTTCAATTAAGTTAACGCTTCAAAAGGATTATGAGCATGTTAAATTTTTTATCCACAACCCATCTAGTTTTCCATCCTACTATGACGATCTAAATATAAATCTTATAGAAAAAACTAAAGGCAAAAAAATTGTATTAGAAAATGATAATATTGACATCAAAATGAGTGAAAAGGATTTAAAAACACTTCATGAATACAGAGCAGCTGCATTAGAAAATGGAATTATTAATAAATCGTTGAAAAAATTTTTTACAGCGGAAATGACTTATAAAGGAAATATAATCCCCATTAAAATTAGACTTAAAGGAGATTGGACAGATCATTTAAAGTCTGATAAATGGTCTTTTAGAATTAAAGTTGATGATAATTATCATTTTAACGGAATCAAAAGTTTCTCCATTCAACACCCAAAAACAAGATCTTTTTTGAGAGAGTGGATCATACACAAAATATTTAAAGAAGAGGAAGTTTTGACTACTAGATATGAATTTGTATCAGCTTCATTAAACGGAAAAAAATTAGGCTTATATGCTTTAGAAGAACATTTTAGAAAAGAGTTATTATATAATTATAATTATGAAAATGGGCCCATACTGAAGTTTGATGAAGAAGGGTTATGGGAAACGAGATTAAATAATCCTAAAAATAAAATGGCTTATCCTTATTTCGAATCATCAGAGATAATTCCATTTAATAGAAAGATGATTTCTAAATCTAAAAAATTAACTGAAATGTATCAAGATGGCAAGATTCTTATGCAGAAATATAAATCACTTAATCAACCATTGGAAGATATTTTTGATTTAGACAAAGCAGCTCTTTTCTTTGCTCTAAATGATTTAGGAAAAGTCCGGCACTCCTATCATTGGCACAATCAACGTTTGTATTTTAATACCTCAAATAAAAAATTAGAATTTATTGCTTACGACTGCTATGCAGGAATTGATGAAGGAATTGAAGATGTTATTTATGGATTCTCCGATTCAAATTCAAAGTGCTTACAGACAAGTTATCTCAACAAACAATTTTTTAATAACGCTGAATTCTTAAAGCACTATAAAAGTTATCTTAATTTAGTTAGCAAAGATAATTACGTGGAAAATATTTTTAAAAAATTAAAAAACCCTGCAGATTCACTATTAAGTATTATAAATTATGAATTTCCTGATTATAATTTTGATCTGAATTATTTAAGAAAAAATGCAAAAGAAATAAGAGCACTCTTAGTTAAATACGACACCAACTATTCATTTAGCAATATTGTTCCCAATTATAATTATCAAGGTATTAAAAATAATTACTTTCCTTCAGTGGGAGTAAAAGCTAAAATAAAAGTAATAAACGACAGCATATTTCTAAGTATTAATAATTTTCATTTAGATACTGTATATATTATTGGATATGGTAAAAAAATAGATGAAATAATCGACTTTAAATCTCCAATTGAGATGGGGCCTTTTCAAAAAAATGGTGATAAAAAGAAAGTCTTAATAAGAGACGTTGTAAGGTATTTAACCATTAAACCTCAGAATAGAGATAGCATAATAAAAATAGATGTTAATTAAACACCAACTATAATTTTCTAGAAACTTTTCGTAGCGTGCTGCCTTTGGGAGAAGATTCTTTCACTTTGGTTTTAAGCTCTCCTTTTCTGGTTTTTTTCTTTTTCTTCTTGTCAGATTTACTGTTGTAATCTGATTTAGAGCTGGACTTCTTTGACTTATCTGACTTAGATTTTTGATTAGAGTTCCCTTTAGAATTGTAATCAGTTCTTTTAGGGGTTGAAGTGGTTGTTTTTCCAGTAGGTAAAACCGTTCTTGTAGAGGAGCCGCCTTTAGCTTTTTTATTCGAAGTTGGAGTGGTTGTTGATTCTCCTGCCTTATCTTCTCCGCTGCTAACTGCATTGGCTCTATTTTCATCAGCTTCATCAATAGGTTTGTCCTTCTTATCTCTTCCAAAAGTTAAATTGATTCCAAAATGAACTTGTCCATTTCTAACTTTTTTAGTGTCTACATTAATGCTTGATGATCCATTATTATTAAGAAAATTATCTCTAGGGTTAAGGGTTCCAAAAGCTAAAACATTATCTGTAAGCATATATATTTCAACTGGACCAAGGTTCAGCGATATACCAGCACCTAAATTAGAGTAACTTCTATTGTAAATAGAATAACTAGCTGTAGCAGAAAGAAAGTTTCCAAGATGATAATTGTAAGCAATTCCTAACCCTCTTCTCCATCGCTTCCTGACAAAAGAAGAATAAAAACTTAAAGAAACAAAATTATTGTGGTCTACAATATACTCCATTGAGGCGTAAATTTTTGTTCTTAGAGAAGTGCTATAACTAGCATTAGAGTATTGGTAGTTATTTTTTAAACTTTCTTCAATAGAATCTTCAAGAACATCATTTAAAAAGTCAACACTAGTTCCATTTCCAAATAAAGAAATAGGGTTTCCTATACCATCATAAGTATAATCCCAAGCAGCTAGTTCAGAATTAGCAGTATAGCTGTTCCAATTAATAAATCCTAAGTCAAGTACTGAAAATTCTAATAATACTTTATCGTTTAAATGATAATTAAATCCGAGATCTAATCCTAACCCTTGGTTGTTCCTATTAAATAAATAGTTGTTAATATTAGCTCCATCTAATCCGGATTGATACATCATTGCAGAATCGTTCATATCAATAGCTCCTATAGCAGGAATGTCTCCATCTATCATCACCAATGGTAATCCAGCAGTTCTAAAATCAAAATTCATATCAAATGTTAAAGCATGGGTGTTTTGATCTGTAGTAATTCCCATGTAACTCACATCAGTAGTAAAGTTTTCCATTCCATACAAATACTTTAATCTTGCTCCATAAGAAAATTTATGATGAACGTCATGAACCCAGTGAACTGCATATTCTCTCCAGTGAGTAAAATCAAACCCCAAACCGTCAAAAGCTGCTCTTCTTCCTAATAAATTATTTCCATTACCTTCCATTCCCAAAATAATTAAGTCTTTTGGATAATTAAATGTAAAGTCTAACTTCTCTGTTACGTTGAAAGAAAAGAAATTGTCCCCCTTTCTAAATCCTAGAAAAATTAAATCTGTACTTCCGTTTAAAATGAAAAAATTTTCATTTGACATCTTTGAAATAGCATTATCAACATCAGGCATCATAATTCCATTAGCATTTTGATAAAAAATGTCACCCATTGAAAAACCGGTGTTAAAAGCAGACCCATAAATACTTGAAATAATAGGCAATCCTATATCTAACTTAGAATCTGGAAAAGAAGCCGGGTCTACCTGAGTAATTTGAGGAATAGAGGGCATGTGATACAAGATGAAATCCTGTTGAGCCATTAATCTATTAAGCAAAAATAAAGCTGATATTAAAATTATTTTTCTCATCAAAATATTCTTCCAGAAATTAATAAGGCCATTGACAACCCTAACTTATAATCATTATAAATTTTAACTGATTGTTGGTTATTGTAATCTGATGTACTTGCAGTTACAAGTAATATAACATGTTTAGTTTCATTTAAGTTGTCTACACATCCTTCATCACAAGCAAGTTCAGTTATAGTGACCGAAGATGACTCCACTCTACCATTTGCATCTAAATTTCCAGATTGGATAACAACGGTAGAATCAGCAATGGAGGAAAGTTCATTATAGGCACTATCCAAAAGTTTAAGTGTAAAAGTAACTTCAAGAGGCCAGCCATTAGTGGTGACAAATTTAATAACTGCTTCACTTATTTCTGTTTCAGATGTATATAATTCATCAACTTTAAAATCAAAAGGAATGGTGTCTCCCATTTGCCAACCTCCTGCATATCCTTCCAGGGGAAGAGTGATTTCAGTGGATACAGAAATTTCACTGGAACTTAGCACGAAATTATTATTTGTTATTGTTGAATCAGCATTTACTACTACAACTGGATTACTTATAATTTGTTTAGGAGTAGCATTTATTAATTGATCTATACTACTATTACTGGCATTCATAGACAATATGGAGGTTACAGAATCACCTTCCACTATCGGTTGTTGAATCGTGGGGAAATAAAATGGAGCCGCTTGAAGATTACCAGAAGCAGATGAATCATATAAAATATCTGCTAAGAAAACTCCTTGTAAATCTTCATAATACATTTGCTGCATTCCCATATTAGCTTTAAATCCAAAACTATTCTGAATGGTGTGTTTAATTTCTGGATTGGTCAATAGAAAATCAATTGCATTCTCTGAATTTTTAAAAATATCTATCTCCAGTGGTACAGAACCAAGATCAAATTGTTGGTATTTTAAATCTCCATAAATAGCTTCAAATTCTAGATTGTCCATTGAAAACGTGAAACTTATATCGTCTGAGGAGTTAAGAGGGCTTCCTGAACCATTTAATGTAATATCTGATACTACTATCATTTCATTATATCCTTGGCTTCCTTTGGTAAGGTTGAATGTATAATTGCTTAAATTAACTTGAGTTACTGCAGTATTATTTGCATTAGCTACCAAATTATCTGCATAAGGAATCCCTGAGGAATTTACAAATGAGGGAATAGTAAGTGCTAATTGAACTTCATGACTAAGATTATTATCAATAGAAATTGTTAATATTCCTTGAGAAAAGAAAATAGAATCAAGTTCTTCTCCATTAGGGAAACTAAGTGAATTAGCAAGGGTATCTTGAAATGAATGGGTTGATGAAAAAGAAGGAATTGGATTTACTATTTGAAAAAGATCACTAGGAAGAGAAAGAGTTGATGAGAAGTTCTGATCAGGAATTTCAACTATTTCAGAGGCAACAATGGATGTTGGTTCAGTTACATATGCTAAAAAAAGTTCGCCATTATTTCCCGTACTAATAATATTTCCAGTATCACCTTGAAGCATGTCCTCAACATCAATCTCTGCACTTATTAGAGGAATTGCTACATTATGATAAGTTTGTAAAGTAGATAAATCTACCTGTTCACTCTTATTACAAGAAAATAATATTATAGAAAGTAATAACCCAGCAAATGATTTATGAAGCATATTCATATCTGTAAATATTTGCCAAAGTTAAAGAAATTCTTTCAAGTAAATAAAAAAAGTTAATCTTCTTAAATTGTTTCTAGCAGATATTTAAATAAAATTAAATTTTAAAATTATCTTCAACCCTATTAAATATTTTATTTTAAGTTAAAATACTATTGATTGATTAGAAAATATAAATATCACCTTATTCTTCATTTCACCATACTTATTTGGGGGTTTACTGGTATAATTGGTAAAATACTAGGCATTAGCGGATTAAATTCAAGTGAAATTGTTTTTTGGCGAATGCTAATTGCATGGACTACATTACTATTATTTTTAATTATTAAAAAAGAAAAACTTAAGCTTAACAATAAAACACTTTTAAAATTTTTTGGAAATGGAGGCCTGATAGCCTTACACTGGTACTTTTTTTTTGAGGCAATTGCGCTCTCTAATGTTTCTGTTGCTTTAGTATTTATGTCAACCACTGCTTTTTTCACGACTTTTGCCGAATGGGTTATATACAGAAAGTCCTTTGAGATAAAAGAGCTTATTACTGGTTTATTAGTTATTATAGGAATTATAATTATTGTAAATGATCTTAACTATGAAAGCCATCCTAAATACTTAAAAGCAGTAATTTTCGCATTAACATCTGCTTTTTTAGCTGCCTTTTTTTCAGTTATAAATAGTGTTCTAGTTAAAGAAAACAAATCATCAATCATATCATTTTATGAATTGTT
>NYYE01000051.1 GCA_002686655.1 Crocinitomicaceae bacterium
GGAATCATTTGAGAATAGCATTCACACTAATTTATGGGATTGGAATGTGACATATGCTCCTAGATCAAGTGTAAGCGTAATAAAAAATGGGACTATTGACCATACAGTAGACCATCTTCCAAATAATGGCAAGATATTTAGAACAACAACTGGAAAGAAATACCATAAAGAGAGCTGTAGATACTTATCTAAAAGTAAAATACCAATAACAATAGCTGAAGCTCAAGAAAAAGGTCTTGGTCCTTGTGGAGTTTGTAAGCCTTAGTTTTTTCGTTAACTAGTTCGGCATGTAACAAGCTCTGCTTGTTTGTGTCAATTTTTATTTCTGATTATTAAATTATATTTCAACACATTCGTAAAAAATCTATTATATGCACTAACAGGTTTTTAATTTTGTCGGGGTGAGAGGATTCGAACCTCCGATCTCGCGCCCCCCAGACGCGCACTTTAACCGGACTAAGCTACACCCCGAAATTTATATGACACAAAAATAAATCTTATATTTATAATAATTAAAAAATTTCATTATGAAATGGTTCCTTAAAGTATTAAAACAATATTCCGATTTTAGCACAAGGGCAAGAAGAAAAGAATATTGGATGTATTCCCTTTTCTTAACCCTATTTTCGTTTGTTGTCATGTTTATAGACACAACATTAGGACTGGATTTTAATATGTACGATGTATCATTAGGTTATGGATGGCTTTATACTATTTTTTCATTAGCTACTATTTTACCTAGCATTGCTGTAAGTGTAAGAAGATTACACGACATAGGTAAAAGCGGAAAAATGTTATTTATAATTTTTATTCCTCTAATTGGTGCCATATGGTTATTAGTTTTAACTCTAAAAGACAGCCAACCAGGAGAAAATAAATGGGGCCCTAACCCCAAAGAAGTTCAAGCGGGATAGCCTTTAAATAGGATCTACATCTATTTTTACTCTAATAGACTTACTGTAATCTTCTTTTTTCCATATATCAATGGTGCTTTGAACAAATTCTTTCACCTTAGTCATAGATAGTTTATTCTCTAACTTTAAAAGTATTTGCTGCTGATAATAAGTATTAATTCTTGGTATAATGGTAAATTCCGGACCCAAAACTCTATCGCCCAACTGTTTTTTTAATTGATGAGCCAGATGGTGAGCTCCCGTAAATAAATAACCAGATTTTTTATGCAATAGCACCAGTTTTATAAGTTTGTAGAAGGGAGGATAGTTAAAATGCTTTCTATCTGCTAATTCTTGTTTGTACAAAGATTTAAAATCATATTCTATCACTTTTTTAATTACCCAATGATAGGGATCAAAAGTTTGAAGAATCACTTTTCCCCTTTCATTTTTTCTACCACTTCTACCACTTACCTGAGTCAATAATTGAAAACAACGCTCGTAAGCTCTAAAGTCAGGATAATGTAATAAATCGTCGGCCTGTAAAACTCCTACTAAACCAACATGGTCAAAATCTAATCCCTTACTCACCATTTGTGTACCTACCAATATATCTATTTCTTTCTGTTCAAACTGGTCTATAATATTTTGGAAAGAAGCCTTTTTTCTAGTAGTATCCCAGTCCATTCTCTTAATCTTAATACCATCTCCCAAATATTTAATAAGCTCCTCCTCTATTTTTTGAGTTCCTATTCCCAACATGGTAACTTCGGGTGATCCACAAGCACCGCAATGTTCTATTTGTTTAGTAGAATAGCCACAATAGTGACATTTTAATATAGGTTGATATTTATGAATGGTTAAACTTACATCGCACTTTTTGCAGGTTGGTGTCCAACTACAAACCATACACATTTCTCTTGGAGCATATCCCCTCCTATTTTGAAACAAAATAACTTGCTTATTGGCTTTTAAAGTAGTCTGTATATTTTCTAATAATAATGGCGTGAAAATACCAACCATTTTTCGCTTTTTATAGGCCTGTTTTAAATCGGCACATTGAATTTCCGGCATGGGTATTTCATGAAACCTTTTATCTAAGACAACATATCCTATTTTTTTTTCTTTTACCAAATACATCATTTCCATACTTGGTGTAGCAGAACCTAATAATAAGTTTGCTTGATACATTTGTGACAATTTAGATGCCACATCCCTAGCATGATATCTTGGAGANGGATCGAATTGTTTATAAGAAGATTCATGTTCCTCATCTACGATTATAAGTCCTAAGTTTTTAAANGGAAGAAAAACAGAAGATCTTGCTCCCAATATAATATCATATTCATGCAATTTCTCATCCATCATAGCATACCACAACTCCGTTCTTTCAGAAATATTAAACCTAGAGTGATATACTCCGACTTTTTTACCAAAGTAAGATTGTAAACGTTGTATTATCTGAGTGGTTATGGCAATTTCAGGAAGTAAATACAATACTTTTTTATTCTTTNTNAGCTGTTTTTCAATTAAATGAATATAAATTTCTGTTTTACCACTTCCAGTAACTCCGTGCANCAATACTTTTTGATCTTTTGCAAAGAGTGAACTCACTTCTTTCTCTGCCTTTTTCTGATGATTAGAAAGAATTGGCATTTTGATTTTAGTAGCATTGTTATCTATAATTCTACCTACCTTATTATCTTCACTTACCAAAACACCTCTATCGATTAAGGAATTAAGAACAGAGGGTGAAGCATCAGCTGCNTTTAGTANTTTCTTTTTTAGAATCGCTTTATCACCTAAATCCTGTTTGAGTTGTAAAAATTTAAGTAATAAGGCTTCTTGTTTAGGAGCTCTTAAAAGTTCTTTAAAAACAGTTTCTAAAAGAGTCTCATTTTTAAGATATTTTGGAGATAAATTAATTTTTTGAACTGTTTTAGGACGGTATTTTTCAATATGCGATTCATATACCATCAACCAACCATTATTCAATAAATTTTGGATATAAATATGAGGAAATTTAATTTTTAACAACTCCGAAATTTCTTTCAAACTCATTTGTTGGTTGTGTTCTAAAGCGTCAACAATAGCTTGTTCCTGTGGTTTTAAAGTACTCAGTTCTCTATCTTTATATAATTTCCCACTGGGCATATAAACAGATTCACTTTGCAGTTTTAAACTGCTTGGTAAGCCTGCAATCATAATTTCNCCCATAGAAGTCATGTAATATCTAGACATCCATGCCCAAAGTTCTAACTGCTTCAAATGAACAATTGGGGCTTCAGCTAATANATCTATAACTTCTTTGGTTGTATAATCGGGCTTATTATTATGAATTTTGTTTACAATAGCAGCATATTCTTTCTTTTTGCCCACATGAACTAAAACTCTTTGTCCAACTTGTACTTTTTGAAGATGAGATAATTGATAAGTTAAAAGTTTTGGCATTGCCAAAGGCAGTATTAAATCAACATAAGTAATTTTCACTACTTCATTACCACTTTTGGGGATTACACTCATTAATTAAGTAAATTATTTAGGCTGTAAAAAAAANTAAATATATCGACAAATTTTAAGTTCATTTTTTGATTCTTTGATAAATTTAAAAAACGGGTTCAATTTTTTGGTATATTNATCCCAAATCTATTAGATGAGCGAACGGATTCTTAAAGCATTGATGCAACTTTTTGCTATTGTAGCGAAAGTAGATATTATTGAAGGTTCTGATGAAATAGTAGCTGCCGAGTCCTCAAAAGCCATTGTTAGAACTTTTCTAAAACAAGAATTAACATCTGATTTAGTCGAAAAATATCTCAAAATTTTTGATGAGTTTGTAGATGAAAGACATGGCACTAANAGAAAAAAAGACAGTCAGAAAAAAAGAAGATCTTTAAACTCTGTTAAGGTTCTTAGAATATGTACTCAAATCAATGCTGAGTTAGAGCAAAGACAAAAAGTAATTGTTTTAGTAGAAGTTTTAGAATTTATTTTTGCTGATGTTAACCATACTGAAAAAGAAATTGCATTTGCNGAAACTGTATCTCAAACATTTAATATTTCTACTGAAGAGTACAACGAAATTTTTCAATTTGTTTCGGAAACCCCAAACAATTTAGCCAATCATGAAAATCATCTTTCAATAACTTCAAAAGAATCCTCTAAAGAAAGAAAAGACAAGCACATATTAGCTAAAGGAATCATTGGAGAAATATCTATTTTAAGAGTTCAATCTATTAAAACTTACTTTACAAGATATTTTGGCAAGCAAGAAATTTTTCTTAATGGCCAAGTACTACCTCCCCATGTAATAAAAGTATTAAGACAGGGTTCTTCTATTAAAAATCCAAGAATAACTCCGATTTACTACAGTGATGTTATTGCTCAGTTTCTTTCAGAAGAAAGCACTGAAAAAATTGAATTTACGGCCAACTCCATCGAATATAAATTTTCATCAGGAAAAAAAGGATTACGCGATTTTACATTTAAAGAAGAATCTGGCAGACTTGTTGGTATTATGGGAGGTTCTGGTTCGGGAAAATCAACCCTTTTAAATGTCCTAAACGGTAATTACCCTCCCTCTAATGGAGAAATTAAAATAAATGGCATAGATCTCTATAAAAACCCCAAATCTCTAGAGGGTGTTATTGGTTTTGTTCCACAAGACGATTTATTAATTGAAGAACTTACGGTTTTTGAAAACTTATACTATAACGGAAAACTTTGTTTTGGCAATTACGAAGATGATAAATTAGTCGATTTAGTTAACAAAGTTCTTGAGTCAATTGGCCTAAGTGAAACTAAAGATTTAAAAGTTGGAAATCCACTTGCTAAAACAATTTCTGGTGGACAAAGAAAAAGACTCAATATAGCTCTCGAGCTCATTAGAGAACCATCTATTCTATTTGTAGACGAACCTACATCAGGTCTTTCTTCNAATGACTCTGAGGTTATTATGGATTTACTTAAAATATTGGCTCTAAAAGGGAAGCTAATTTTTGTTGTGATTCATCAACCTTCATCTGAAATATTCAAGATGTTTGATCAACTAATTATTTTAGATGTTGGTGGATATCCTATATACAAGGGTGACCCTGTAGATGCGGTAGTTTATTTTAAGAAATTAATCAATCATGCTAATGCTGATGAAAGTCAATGTGAAACTTGTGGAAACGTAAATCCAGAGCAGATATTTAACATCATTGATCTTAAAGTAGTAGATGAATACGGAGAGCTTACTGGAGATAGAAAAATTTCTCCTGAAGAATGGAATGAATACTATCATGAAATTATTAAACCTCAGGAAAATGAAAATAAAGATCAGAAAATACCTGACAGTATTTTTAAAATTCCTAATCTTATAAAACAACTTCAAATATTTTTTATAAGAGATATAAAATCCAAGCTTACCAACACTCAATATATGCTGATTACATTATTTGAGGCACCAGTATTAGCAGGAATTTTGGCTTTCTTNATGAAGTATTTAGAAATAAATTACTTGAAACACGAATTTGAATATGCTTTTTATAATAGCGACAATCTTCCTCAATATTTATTTATATCAGTTATAGTAGCACTTTTTATTGGTTTAACAACCAGCTCAGAAGAGATCATAGGAAATCTAAAAATCCTACAAAGAGAAAAATTTTTAAACTTAAGTAAAGGCAGTTATTTGTTTTCTAAGATTGGTATAATGTTTTTAATATCTGCCATTCAAACGCTCTTCTATGTTCTTATTGGTAACTTAATTTTAGAAATTGAAGGCATGTTCTTTGCTCACTGGATGATTCTTTTCTCAACCTCATGTTTTGCCAACTTACTAGGATTAAATATTTCCGCAAGTTTTAACTCTGTAAAAGTAATTTACATCCTTATTCCTATATGTATCATTCCTCAATTACTATTCAGCGGTATTATTGTTCCTTTTGACAAATTACACCCTTACTTCTCATCCAAATCTGAAGTACCTGCTATTGGAAATNTAATGGCTTCTAGATGGGCGTATGAAGCTTTAACAGTAACACAATTTAAGGACAATAAATACGAAAAAAAGTTTTTTAAATATGACAAACAAATGTCATTTGCTAACTGGAAAAAAGATCAGTGGGAAAGTAACCTTGACACTAAACTAACTAATTTCTATAGAGCCTCTAAAAAAGAAAATCTAGATAAGATGGAGTTGATGAAAACTGAGAGAGACGGAAAAATTATTATTAATGAAATAAGAAAAGAATTAAAAAACTTTAATTCTTCGAAAGTATACAGTGACGAGAAAATGGAGGAACTGCTTNCTACTNTAGAAAATAATACAATGGTAAAAAACGATTATTTACAATTACATAATTACTTTACCAGTACTAGAGATTATTATAAAGGAGTTTACAATGAAGCTGACTTTTCTAAGGATAGTTTACTAAGATCGTATATAAAGCCAAATAAAAAGTTAACTACTAAACTTAAAAATTTAAAAAAAGACAAGACNATATCTTCCAAGGAATACAGATCTTTTAAAAAGTTAATTTCTAATCTTAAAGATTATGACTTTCAAGAATTTAAAAATAAATACAACAACCATAGCTTAGAAGATTTTGTAACCAATTCTAATTCACTAAGTTTTATTGATGAAGATGAAACAGGATTAATACAAAAATCCGATCCTATTTATCTTGACCCTGTTGGTAACAACTATTTAGGTGCCCAATTTTATGCGCCATCTAAATTTCTTTTTGGAAAGAAATTAGATACGTTTACGGCCAATTTATTTGTGATATGGTTAATGACCATAATATTAACAATAACCCTTTATTTTGATGTCTTAAGAAAAATACTAGAAAATTCTGGTGTATTTTTTAATATATTTAAATTTAGATTCTTTAAAAAATAATTTTCTTAAAATAAGTTTGTCCCTCAGTTTGAATTTTCAATAGATATACTCCCCTATCATTTAGTTGAATTTGGTTCTTTTTACCAGTTTCTATTAACTTTCCAGATAAATTATAAAGAGCGTAATTAAAAGGGAATTTAAACCCTTTAATATGTATTAATCCATCGTTAGTAGGGTTCGGATATATTATAATATTTGATGATGTGACTAAACTGATATCTGTATTGGGATCGTTATCTATATAGAAATTATCAATTCCTGCTTCCACTAAGTGATCAACTCCTGATGGCCAGTCGGCTGTAGTTATTACTACCTTAAAATTATTTAGATTAATGGAATTAGGAATTTCAAAGGTGTATTTGTACCAATCTAAAGGGTGATTACTTTCTACATAAAATAAATTAGTTTTATTAGAACCATCATCCAAATCAATAAAAAGAGTATCATCCGCAGTAGTTCCCCCAAGAAAGTTTCTCCACCAAATGTTGCAGTGTAAAAAATGAGTTAAGTTAGAATCTAATGAAATAGTAGGTGAGGATAATTCAACATAACCTAAATCTACGTCATCAGAACTTGGAAAACCTCCTAAACTACCGGTAATGTATGCATAATCACCACAGTCATTACTTTCTACAGCTGGGCTACAAGTATCAGTATTATTGAATAATGTTAAAACAGGATCGGCTCTTTCCCATAATCCTGAAGCAGCGGAAGAATTAACAGACCAACCCATATCTAAATTAAATCGATCTTGATACCCATCTTCTAAAGCAATTACAAATGGAGAAGAATCATCTACCACAGCAAAGCTCTCCAGACAAAAATCTTTTTTACCCCATATTCCAGCATAAATATTATAAGATCCAGGAATTAAATTATTAACAGTAAATAGTCCGTTTTGATCAGTAGAACCACTGTAAGTAAAATCTTCATTAGTAATAATGAAATCTACTGAGGCTAACGAGCTGTTGGTTCCAGAATTTTTAGTTTCAATATTTAAATTTAGGGGAATAAAAGAATACATTACTATGTCAACCGTAGTAGTTGAATCATTTTGAAGGGGAACTTGAAAGATCGTATCTGATTGATATAACGGATGAGAGAACACAATATCATAAGTTCCAGCAGTTAGAGTTCCCATTTTGTAATCACCACCAACTGCGCTAGATGTAGTATTGTTATTATTGTTAAGAATTTCTACATCTACTCCACTAATTGGTGAGTTTGAAGTAGCATCCATTATAAAACCTTCTAAATAAGCAGCTCTTTTATAATCTGGGTTAAGAACATAAAATCCATTTTCAATATCAGAGGCAATAATTAACCCACTAGGTAAATAAGGATAGACTCCCCAGCAACCATTAGAACCTGGACCTGAAAAATTGGGAGAAGTATCAAAATGACCTACGTTTACGATATTTCCCTTACTTTTTACATCAAAAATTTGAATTCCTGTTGTATAATAAGAATTAATAATATAATCATTCATAAAAAAAGCATTATGAGGCATGATATTATTGCCTGGTTCAGCTTGGATTTTATCGGTTAAGTCAATATTATTAAAATCAGTTATTTTAAATTCTGACAAATGACCGCCGTTATCTTCCTCTGTCGTATAAATATAATTTCCATCATCAGAAGCCCAAATATTATGAGAATAATATCCAACTGTTTGGTTTTGTCCTAATAAAACTGGTGTAGAAGGATTAGAAACGTCCCAAATTGAAAAAAGAGAATTGCTTCCATTAGCTAGAAATAAGGTATCTCCTTTAACCATTCCATCATGAACATACCAGTTATTTATATCGGCAACTTCTACTGGCTGAGTGGGATCTTGATTTAAATCTAAAATAATAGCACCTCCTACCCCTCTGTTGGCTCCAAAAATATAAGCGTATCCTCTATCATCTATATAAATATTATGAGCTCTTTGCCACTGTGAATTAGCAGGACCTGTATATAAATAAGTATTGGTGTTAGTACTGTCAGGGAGGTTAGAAAGATCTATTATTAATAAACCATTCATAGCTTCTGTAGTTACATATGCATAATGGCCAAAGGTTTTAACATCTCTCCATATAGAATTCATCCCTGGTACGAATAGTGCTTCATATGGATTTGCTGGGTCAGACAAATCAAATATTGAAGTTCCATCATTGGTTCCAACAATGGCATATTCATTTCCTGCACTATCAACCCAACCCCAAATATCATTTAAGTCAGAGGGAACCATTAAGGAACTATTAGGCACGTGCGCTAGTTGTTGTATATTTAAAGGTGGTGTTTGGGAATTAACACTTAAAAAACAAAAGAAAACTATTATGGAAAGAAAGTATTTAAAATATGACATAACTATTATTAAAATTTTTGGCAATTTACACTAAAAATAAAAGATGGTTATGAAGTCCAACATTTTTTCTATTTTTGCGCCTGAAATTGGTCGCGTAGCTCAGCTGGATAGAGCATCTGCCTTCTAAGCAGACGGTCCCAGGTTCGAATCCTGGCGCGATCACTAGAAAATTTTCAAAATGTTTCAAAACCTCTGAAATTTATCGATTAACAGAGGTTTTTTGTTTTCAATGGTTTCGGGGTGTTTCGCACTATTTCGCCTATTGTCGTGTTTTTATAATACTATTTTTTCACCAAAATAATTTTTAAATACTAGAAATATGAAAACACCCATGAAAATTTATCCAAATAAAAGAAAGAAAGTTGGAAAAGTATATTGCTAAAGACTAAATAAATAGTTTTAGCTTTCTTTAGCACCCAGTTTATTTTCTTTTTTGAAATGGCATAATTATTATATTTGATTTATGGAATGGATTCCCCCTAATATGATTTGGGTTTTATATTTTGTTATTTCTCTTATGATTACGATATGGGCTGTTCCAAAAATTCTAAGCATTATTAAAAAACTCTTTTAAATCATTTTTGAAAAAATTTNTAGCCCTCTTTAGAAACTAGCCATATTCATAGGCCTATTATAATGAATATTAATAGTACTATCATTTTACCATAAAAGTGGTATTGAATATTTTTAAAAAAATAATTTATTTCGTAATACAAATTTGTTGTTCAAAAGTGGTGATTTTGTTAAGGTAGCTTGGGTGCTTTGCAACTTCACCATTTTTTTGTTTGTTATTATTTTGATAAAAGCAACTAATATAATATGAACTTATTGGTATCTNTATTTTTTGCTTAATTTCTTTAATCTTCCTAAGAATATTGCATCATAAAGTAATAGATAACCACCTTGAAGTATTAAAGAATTTCCATATCCTTGGTTAATTGTAAGATTTCTATCTGACTGTTTTATTAAAAGTCCCGAAATCATATACGCAATATCAAGCCCCATATTGATAATTATACTTTTTTCTGCTTTTTTCTNCTTNATTAATAANTCTTGAATATTCCAAGGCTTACGTTGGTCTTTATATACTAAAAAGTGACTCATACCTACAATTCCAGCATTTAACAAATTCCAATTAAAATTCATCTGATGAAAATAATCGTTGCTAGATACATCGCCAACAAAATTATTTCTGAAAACCTTAAAATTATTTCCTAAAAAAGGGCTTAAAGCTAAATTTCCTACTGACCAACTCGAAAGAAGTAATAATGATTTTTGTTGTGTTTGATAAAATTCTTTATGAAAAGCCAAACTATCTTGGCTTTTAATTTTTTGATTTAGATTTAAAATTAATACAACAAATATTAGTATTTTATTTTTTTTCATGAGAAGTATTTTTCTTTTTTAAATGTTGATAGAATTAGTATTAATATGCCGATTGGCATGAGCATTATCCCAAAAAATATAGCGAGAATTCTTACAATAGGATTTAGTTCATGTTCTAAACTTTTCTTCCATATCCACCTTGTTGCAAATATATCTCCTGCAACCATGTGAGACCAAGTTGCTGTTATTCCGGCTTCGCTAGAAAAAGCATTGATTAAGCCATTCAAAAAACCATTGCTGTTTGAAAAACTATCAGCAAAATTTGTCATACTATCTTTGGAAATAATCATAACTAAAAACCAAAGAATGATTGGGCCTAAAAAAAATAGTGGTTTTGATAATAGTTTCTTTGTTTTTTCTGCATGTGGTTGCAATAACATTGCGAACCAAAATGGACCTACCCAAAGAGTTGATAATATAAAAATAACTTCGTAAACGTTCATATAAGTATAACTTGTGTAAATATAATATATTTTGTTTAATCTTTATATTAAAATTTTAAACAAAATAAAATAATAACCTAAATAGGGTATTTTTTTTTAAAAGTTGAATTTGTAAAATTGTAAAAAATACATAGATGAAATATTTAAACTTAATTTTCTTTTTATTTATTATTTCTTGTGGTACATCAAACACAAAAGAAATTGAAGAATTAAAAAACAAAATAGATTTACTTTCTAAAGATTTAGCAGAGCATAATATTGAGTCTGTTCATATGAAAAAAGAAGTTGAAGAGCATAGAATGGAAATTGTAGAGCTCTCTGATGAGCTTATTGAACACAAAGAAGATTTTAAAAAAATGGATTTATCCGAATCTGAAAAAAATGAGGCCCATGAACACTACACAAAAGATTCATTGGAACTAGAAGAAACAATAGAACATTTTATTAAAGACTCCATAGAACTTGAAGAAATTTTAGAACATCTAAATAAAGACTCTATAAAACTTAAAAAACTTCAACAAGAAATGTTAGATCTATCTTGATTTAAAACTTTACTTTTTATAAAAAGTTAAAATGAAAAAATTACATGGGAATTTATTGATTCTTCCATGCCCATTAAATCGCTTTACATGTCTTACGAACTCAGTGAAAATGAAGGAAAGACCCGAGTAAGATTTACTTATGGAGATATTGATGAAAAGTCAGGCAGTTTTGTCAAACAGGTACTGGGGAAGCTTTTGGTTATGAAACCTATCGTTCTTAAATAAAATACTAAGAAAAATTACGATTCCGTCGTATAGATAATTCTATATTTTAATATAATAAATTTAAAAAAATAGAAATATTTAGGAAAAATGATTTTTATAATCTGTTGTAATTTTTTCAAACTCTTCCAAACGATTTTTGGATATCCATACCATAGTAACCGGTGATTTAGATACAATTTTTTTACTATCTGAACTATTAGAAAAAGAAGTCACTGAGCCTAAGTCTAATACTTTTGAGCTCTCATTTTCTAAGACTTCAACATTCCCCCTTAATAATATTCCTAAACCATGGCTTTTTAGTTCATCCTCAAAATTATAATTTAATGGGAATATTTTAATCTCAACAATTTTGGACATTTTATTTAATTCATTTTCATCCAAAGTATTAATCCAGGGAATCTGTTTTAAAAGATCTATTGCATTGGGTAGTATAAAAGATGGAGGGTTGGAAAGAAGTTCATTCATTTTATATTCAATTTCTAATAAGAACTTATCGGCATCATCTTTATCTACTCTTCCTAATTTTACCATGTTAGAAAATTCACTCTTTTGAAAATTCAATAAATCTCTACTAGCTTGTCTTGTTTCTATAGTTTTATAAACTTCTGGAAAAGAGTTTTTTAGATTTCTTAGAAAGGTTAGACCCTGAATTTTTTTCTCATTTACTTCATCTTTTAATAATTTAAAAACTTTTAGTTCTTCATCGGTATTAGACTTATCTGATTTTAAATCATCTAATAATAAAACTAAATCGTCTTGAGAATTTATAATAGCTCTTACTGCATCATAATTGGTGTTTAATTGATCAAATAAGTCGTCAAATGAAGATTTTCTCAGATTTGACCATTTTTGAACTTCAACAAATATATTTGAACTGTTCCAGAGTTTTTCGATATATGTAGAACTAGTTACAGGAAATTCTCCATTCTGGTCGAGTAATTCGTTGTTAATATTTTCTAAGATATTGTAAGCTTTTACTCCTAATAAACCTTTACTAAACTGTTTCCAGTAAGAACTTTTTTCTTTATTCAATA
>NYYE01000052.1 GCA_002686655.1 Crocinitomicaceae bacterium
AAAAAAATATTAATACTTCTTACGATTTTAATATCCTTTAATTTATCTGCTCAAGATAATTCAGGAAAATTGACATAAAATATTTTTTTTATATGAAATGTATTTTTAAATTATAAATTAAATTACAGAAAATGAATAAATATACTTTAGAACTAAATATTTCAAGTGAAGATATTTCACATAATCCGAACTTTAAATTTGAAGAAAAATTACAAATGTTAAAGGGAATTTTAGACGAATATGATGAAATAAAAACCACTTCAAATTGGGAAATTATTGATAAAGAATATGACGAATCAGAAACAAAAGATGGTGAGGAATTCATGCTTTCAAGAATATGTATAAAATTTGAATCTGGGCTAAAATTTTGGGACCACTGGAATGGAGAAACTGGTCCTGACGATCCTGATGATGTGGTCTTGTCAAGCGGAAACTTACTTATATATTTTGATCAAAAAGGAGGGATTTTTCACGAAATGTCAAGAGTAATCCTAAGTGAGGATTGTGAAAAAGGATTTAATTTAGAAATTAAAGAGGAATCAACGGGTCTTGAAATTGATGTTGATTTAGAACATAATTTTGTTGATGGTATTAATTTCTGGAGACCCTAAGCCTAAGATTATTTAGTTAACATTGACTATGAATTTTAGATATTATAATTTAAATTAACAAACTAAAAATTAAAAAAATGGGATTATTTGACGGACTCTTCGGGAGTAAAGAAATAGATGAAAATTCATCTGCAAAAGATTTGGCAAAGTTTGCAAAATCAAAAGATGAATATATAAGGAAAGAAGTTGCTGAACATAAAAACTGCACAATCGAATTACTTGAATTATTGTCTAAAGACGAAGATCCTACTGTAAGGCAATATGTTGCATTAAATGAAAATTGCACAATTGAACTACTTGAATTATTGTCAAAAGATGAAGATTTTTTTGTTAGAGAAGCTGTTGCAGAAAGCCCTAACTGTTCAAAAGAGATGTTGGAAGTATTAAAAGATGATGAGTGGCAAGGAGTTTGTGATGCTGCACTTAAAAAATTAGTAGAACTAGACCCAAATTTAATGCAAGAATTAATAGAATCAGGAAATGAAAAATATCTTAATTTTTTAGTGGAGTATTCAGAAACAACTGAAGAAGATTTACTAAAAATAGCTAAGGATTGCAATCATGAAATATTAGAGAAAATTTTCCATAATGAAAACCTTAAAGAAAAATCTATAGAGTCTTTATATAAAAAACATAAAAATGATGAGAATTTGCATCACCTGGCAAAGGGAATAACTTGGAATAAAAATACACCTGTCAAAATAATTAAAGAAATTTACGAATTTTTTAAAGATCCTGAGGACGGTATAGTTTTTGTAAAAATAATGTTAAATATATCTTGTAGTGAAAAAACTCCAAAAGATATTTTAGCTGAACTTTCTGATTGTGAAGATAGTGAAGTAAGAGAAAATATTGCTATGAATTTATCTACTCCATTAGAAATTAATGTAAAGCTAACTGCTGATTCATCGAGTTTTGTAATAAATGAAGCTCTTAAAACTTTATACGAAAAAAGAACCGAGCCCAAAGATGAACTTTTAGTAATTCTTAAAGATATTGTTGGAAAGCTTTCTGCAAGCGGAGAAAAAGTAGGTGAATTGGGAGGTGCAGACGTGGTTTCAGGCGGCTTAATGCAAGAAGACGTTGATCATCATACAGAACAAATTAACTCGAGAATCAAAGAATTAGAAGGTTAATAATTAAATTCTTATTAATTATTATTTAATCAATGGAGGAATCTAACCAATCAATTTTAGAAAATGCTATTGAAGACTACCATAAAGCTATTGAAAGTAAAAGTTCAGGATTTTTAATAATAGCATCTTTTACCTCAATTTGCAAATGGCTTAGATACGAAAAAGAATTTAATAATATTGAAACTTGGCGTATTGCAAGAACAATATGTTGGTCCATCTTCATGAATCCTGACACTTACAATCTCAAAGTAGATTTATTACAAGAAGCTAATGCTGCTGGAATTAATCTAGCAAATGCTTATAATGAAACTGGAGAAATTGAAAAAGGTTTTACTTTTAGATCTTTTATTAAGAAATTAAATGTTTTCGAGCTAACCCCTCAAGAAACTGGAGATCTTATACTTTGCCTATTACTACAAAGAGTAATAGTAGAGAATAATGAAGATGAATCCGTTCAGAAAAAGTATATGGAAGATATAGAATCTATCTGTAATGATCAATTAGAAGGCCAATCAATATATAACGATTCCTTGGAGATGGCAAATAAAATTTACCAAGAATATAGATCACAAACTAAGCATTGACAATGGAAGTTGTAAAATATATAAATAGTAAAGATTATGAGTATGAATTCACTAAACAAAGTGATGGTAACATACTATGGAAAGGGCCATTTGAAAATTGCAAATTTAGTGAAAGCTTTGTCAATCCACCTGGTGGCCCCTACATAAAAGTTGGTAAAATGTTATCTCATATCATTAAGTCCATGGACTTTAACGATATTGTTCAAGGTTTTGAAAAAACTGATGGTGGTTTTTTAATTATAACCAATAAAACTATATTAAACATTAGTAATTTACACCAAGAGTTATTCGCTGAAGAATACGATTTTATGTTCGACTCTACTGCTGATTCCGATGATAGAGCCAAGGGCATCAATCCTATGTCAAAAGAATACCAACTAAAAGTGGCTGAAAAAAGAAGAAGACTTGGAGTAAGTCAATTATCAAGTTCTGGGGGCAGCATAGATGATTCATCTCGGGAGCTATGTAAAGAAGAGTGTGAAGCAAGGAAAAATAATACTAAGACAGACAAAACGGCAATTATAAATGAGGAATTATCAAAAATTAGAAAAGATTAATGGTACTATTTCTCACATAATCTACAGTAAATAAAATTTTAATTTAAGATCAAATGATGAATTGCTATTCCACAAGCTACAGATACATTTAAAGAAGCAATACTTCCAGTCATTGGTATTTTAAAATTAACATCTGTCATCTTTAATAACTTATGGTCTACCCCGTCTTCTTCACTTCCCATAATTAAAGCTTTTGGACCAGAACTTTTAACTTTATTTATCAGGGTTTCNGATTTTTCTGTACAAGCAAATACTTTAAGCCCACTTCCTTTTAAAAAATCTACTGCAGCAGTTAAACTTGAAACCTTACAAACTGGAATTTTAAACAATGCACCAGCAGATGTTTTTACAGCATCGTTAGTAATTACAGCTGCATCTTTATTAGGGATTACAATTGCATGAACNCCTAAGCACTCCGCAGTTCTAGCAATAGCACCAAAATTTCTAACGTCCTTTACCCTGTCTAAAATTAAAACAAAAGGGTCTTCTCCTTTCTCATAAATTTGTTGCACCATCCAATCTATTTCATGATAAGCAACTGGTGAAACCATTGCAATAACTCCCTGGTGATTTTTTTTCACCATATGATTAAGCTTTTGAATTGGAACTTTTTGAACTANAATATTTTCTTTATGAATAAGAATTAACAACTCTTTAATTAAATCACCTGTTAAACCTTTTTGTAGTAAGATTTTATTTATTGTTTTGCCTTCTCTAATAGCCTCAATGACTGATCTTATGCCATAGGTAAAATCTTCTGAACTTCTTTTTTTCATTGTATCAAGTAAACTTTTCCATTTCTCCAACTTTCTACAGCTCGATACCATGGATTTTTGTAAGAATAATTTCTTTTTAATGCAAAATCATTAGAAGAAAAAGGATTCATTTTTTTTTCAAAAATAAATTTTAATGAATTCAAATTATTTTCATCTCCATAATTCCAAACTTCCATATTTTTATTATTNGAAATATAATTTGGAGGTCCAAAAATAATACTTATNAGACCTCTATCAGTTTTCCAACCTTCTAAATGACAAGTAAATAATTTGTTTGCAAATTCTACCCTTGAATAATATGTTCTTATTAAACTTCTTGCTCTCTCTTTGGAGGCCCCCTTTGATAACCAATATTGATCTACAGCAACTTTAGGATTGGAGTGCGATATTAACCTATTNTACTCATCTTTTGTGGTCAAGTATCTTAGTGGAGGAATTAGCAATTCTGGGCTATCTAATTTTGGATAACTTGAATGAAAATTAAATAAAGTAAATCCACTATTAATGGTGGTATCTAATTGAAAAAACACAAAACCATTTTCTGGTAGTTCACAAGAAATAATTTTGTTACTAAAATTTAACTGTTTAGAAAATGAAGTTTTCCTAGGGTAAATTGGTTGATAGGATTTACTAAATGGTGGGGAAGACAAGGGAAAAATAATATTGTTATTTGAAGCAAAAAGACTGGATTTGTTAATATCACTTTTTATCAATATTGATTGACCACTTCTAAANTAATTATCAAATATTATATTATTTATAGTATCGGTTAATAAAAAAAACTGTCTGTTTGATTCATTAAATTTATCTATGGAAATGCTCCCGACATAACTCTTAGACCGATTAATNTCNGTAATTTTTACATCAANATATCCAAACTGATTAGAAGGAAAAGNAAAATTAACAATGGAATCAATTTTAGTGCTTTTATTTTCTAGATATTGGTCAATAACAGTATAAGACCCTGAATCCATTATTTCTTTACGATTTTTTTGATAGACCTTATATTCCAAATGAATTTTAGCACTAAATGGATCCGTTAAATTTTTTCTTGAATACAACAAATTATCAGTAGCAAGTTGAAAATACAATTGAGACTCCGTTAGAGTTTTATGATAAACTAAAAATTGAGGATGTAAAGAGTTTTTAGAGTCTTCNAATGAATAATTTACCGGTTTTGATATACTACAGGATACAAAAATTAAAATTGCAAAAAAGTAGATAAATTTCTTCATAAAATTCAAATCAACGAACTATTGTTGGTGAGAACAAAATATTACTATGATTTAAAGAACGATCAATAAATAAAATTGAGAACTTTATACTATCAGAATGTGTTGAATAAGGGTTGAAATAAAAGGGTTCCAAAACAATATCTATGCCACCTCTTAATGCCTTATTTTGTCCAGTAGGGCTGATATTTTCAATTCTATAACTATAGGTTATAGAATCAGCAAATGGAGAATTATTTCCTANTGGATCTGCAGTTCCCCTAACCCATTCTCCATCCATTAGCTCATAATAATTAACATATAAATTATAATAATAAAAATTACCTGGTTCNTGGGGTGGAGTTAATATATTTTGATCTAATCCTAGGTCCCCGTCGCCATCAGTAAAAGAAAATGTCAATTTTCCAGAATCAGATTGACTTTCGAATCCAACATATTCAATAATTGGTTCGTTTGGATAACTTATAGGTTTTAAACATGATAATAAACTAAAGGATAAAAAAACAATAGCTATTTTTGATTTAGATGTAATCACATCATAAATTTACATCATTTACTTTTGTTTTGAGTCTGATAAATAAAATTTTTAGTATAAAAAATGAAACTGATTTTAATTCAGTCGCTCTAGAAGTATTTAATTTTCAGTATGAAAATACAGCTATCTATAGATCTTATGTAGACTTAGTTAATAGTAAAAAAATTGAACATTATTTAGACATTCCATTTTTACCAATTCAGTTTTTTAAAAGTAGTAAAGTAATTGCTAAAGAACATTCCATAGAAAAGATTTTCCAGAGTAGTGGCACCACTCAAAATATTAGAAGTCAACATCATATTCATNATTTAGATTTGTATAAAAAGTCTTTTAAAATGGGATTTAAAAATTTATACAGTGATATAAGTGAGTGGACCATTTTAGCTCTTTTGCCCTCTTATTTAGAGCAAGGAGATAGTTCATTAATATATATGGTTAATCATTTCATTGAAAAAGGAACTTCAGAAAGTAGATATATTGATTTTAATTTTGATTCTATAAAATCTCTAAGCTATAAGCTAAGAGATAAAAAGGTATTACTTATTGGGGTAACATATGCGTTATTAGATCTTGCTGAAAAAGGATCTATTGATTTAAAAAATTGGGTAATAATGGAAACTGGAGGAATGAAGGGAAGAAGAAAAGAAATGATAAGAAATGATCTTCACAAACAATTAATGAGTTCATTTAATGTGGATTCCATTCACAGTGAGTATGGAATGACAGAACTACTGTCTCAAGCTTATTCAAAAGGAAATGGNTTATTTTGTACCCCTCCATGGATGAAGATAATTATTAGAGATTTTGAAGATCCTTTCTCTTATAAAAAACCACATCTAAGTGGTGGGATAAATATTATAGATCTTGCTAATGTTTACAGTTGTTCTTTTATAGAGACTCAAGATATTGGAAAGGAAGTTGATAATAAAGAATTTGAGGTATTAGGAAGGTTTGATAAAGCTGAAGTAAGAGGATGTAATTTATTATCTTTTTAATCAACTAAAATTACAAAATAATTCTTTTTTCCTCTTTGAATTAAAATATACTTTCCATTAATTAAATCATCAGTATTTAAAAGTTTTTCTTCATTAACCTTGGTTTTATTAACGCTTATTGAATTCTCTTTTAGTGCTCTTCTTGCTTCTCCTCCAGATTTTAAGAAATTGGTTTTGTGAGTTAAAGCATCTATAATAGTAATTCCTAGTTTAATATCGGACATAGCAATTTTAGCTTGAGGAACTCCTTCAAAAACATCTTCAAAAATCTGAGAACTCATTCTTTTTAAATCTTTAACAGCATCGTCTCCTTTTTTAAATAAAATTTCTGAGGCATTGATAGCTGCATTTAAATCTTCTTCAGAATGAACTCTAATAGTAATATCATTAGCAAGCGCTTTTTGAAGAATTCTTAAGTGAGGTGATTCTTGATGTTGATTTTCTATAGCTTCAATTTCATCTTTAGATTTTAAAGTAAAAATTCTTATATAATTAGCCGCATCTTCATCAGAACTATTAATCCAATATTGATAAAATTTGTAAGGAGATGTTTTTTTCTTATCTAACCAAACATTTCCTTCTTCAGTTTTTCCAAATTTTGATCCATCAGCTTTTTTAATTAAAGGAGTTGTACAAGCAAATGCCTCTCCTCCACCCTTTCTTCTAATTAGTTCGGTTCCAGTGACAATATTTCCCCATTGATCAGAGCCACCTAGTTGAACTTTACAGTTTTTGTTTTGATGCAACCAGTAAAAATCATATCCTTGGATTAACTGGTAAGTAAACTCTGTAAATGACATACCTGTTTCCAAACGAGACTTAACAGAATCTTTAGCCATCATATAGTTAACAGGGATATGCTTACCAATATCTCTAATGAAATTAAGTACATTGAAATCTTTAAACCAATCATAATTATTTACCAATTCTGCAGAATTTTCTCCACAATCAAAATCTAAAAATTTTTCTAGCTGTATTTTAATACAAGAAATATTATGATTTAAAGTTGACTCATCTAATAAGTTACGTTCAGCAGATTTGCCNGATGGATCACCAACCATTCCAGTTGCACCACCTACTAATACAAATGGCTTATGACCAGCTTTTTGCAAATGAACAAGAATCATTATTTGTACTAAGCTACCAATATGTAACGACTCACCTGTTGGATCAAAACCAATATATGCTGAAGTTAATTCTTTAGAAAATTGCTCTTCTGTTCCTGGCATCATATCGTGTATCATGCCTCGCCATTTAAGATCTTCTATAAAATTCACTTTCTATCCATATTATTGATAATTAACAAATATATTTGTTTCTATAAATTTAAATCTAAATTTTGAAAATTATTAATTGTAAATGAGAAACCTAGTTACAGGTGCCACAGGTTTAGTTGGAATGCATGTTGTGCTTGACCTTCTAAAAAAAAATGAGGATGTAAAAGCTACCTACACTAAAAATTCCAACTTTGATTACATAAATCATTTATTTTCATTTTACAATAAAAAAAATCTTTTAAAAAAAATTGAGTGGGTAGAAATGGACCTAGAAGATGTTACGCAAGTATACCATGAAGTTAACAATATAGATCATGTTTATCATTGTGCAGCTATTGTAAGTTTCTCTAAAAAACAAAGGACCAAAATGCAGAATATAAATATTAAAGGAACTGCCAATATTGTAAATGCATGTCTTGAAAATAATATTAAAAANTTAGGTTATATAAGTTCTGTAGCTGCAATTGGCAGAAAAGGAAATAATACTTACACAGAAAAAAATAATTGGGTAAAGAGTAGTGATAATAGTTATTATGCCATTTCTAAACATAAAGCAGAAAATGAAATTTGGAGAGGAATTCAAGAAGGTCTTAGTGCTGTCATAANCAATCCTGGGATAATTATTGGACCTTCAAATTGGCATAGATCTAGCACATCATTATTCAACAAAATTTATTCTGGACTTTCATATTTCCCTAAAGGAAGTAACGGCTTTGTAGATGTAAGAGATGTGTCTAAATCTATTATTGAACTAGTTAATTCCAGTATTTCTGCTGAAAGATATATAGTGGTCTCCGAAAATCTTTCCTATCAATCGGTTTTTAAAATAATAGCTGAAAATTTAAAAGTAAAACCTCCTCATAAAATAGCTTCTAAAAGGCTTATGTCATTAGCATGGCGTCTAGAAGCTCTAAAATGTTTTTTAACTAAAAAAAATCCTCAAATTACCAAAGAAACCGTAAAAACATCTTTACAAAAAAATGATTATCAAAATGAAAAAATAATTAAGGAACTCAACTATAAATTTAATAGTATTGAAAAAGCCATAATTAATACCGCTAAATATATTTTAGAATTTAAGTGAAGTTATCACTTTATCCACATCTGATTCATTAATATCTAAGTGGGTAACCATTCTGATTTTTCCTTTACCAAATGGAATAATTAAAATATTTTTTTCAGCTAATTTATTTGTAAAATCTGCATTTGAAAATTCATCTTTAACATAACCAATAATTATATTAGTTTCTACATTCATGACCTTTTCTATCCAAGTACATTTTTCTAAGGCTTTGGCAATTAATTGAGCATTAGAATGATCTACAGAAAGTCTGTCAATATTATTTTCTAAAGCATATATACCTGCCGCTGCTAACATACCAGCTTGCCTCATTCCTCCTCCAAGAACTTTTCTTACTCTTCTAGCTTTATGAATAAACTCTTTAGTTCCAATTAATACAGAACCCACTGGAGCACCTAAACCTTTGGAAAAACAAATAGATAAAGAATCAAAAAATGAACCCATTATAATTGATGAAGTTTTGGTTTCTACAAGAGCATTGAAAAGTCTTGCTCCATCCAAATGCATAGGCATTTTATGAGATTGACAATATTTAGAAATTTTTTCAATTTCTTCTAATGGATAGCAATTACCACCTCCTCTGTTACAAGTATTTTCAAGAGCTACTAATTTAGATACTGGGTAATGNATNTCATCTGGATTTATATTATCAATAATCTCATCTAAATAAATAATACCACTTTTTCTATTAATTAATCTAACAGAAGCACTAGAGTTTCTTGCAATTCCACCACCCTCATAGTTGTAAATATGAGCTTCACTACTGCATATTACTTCATCTCCNGGTCTTAAATAAACCATTAAGGCAATTTGATTGGTCATGGTGCCAGATGGGCAAAATAAACCAGCTTCTTTTCCAAATAATTTAGCTGTTTTATTTTCTAATTTTTGAACCGTAGGATCATCTTGAAATACATCATCTCCTAAAGCAGCTTCCATCATATATTGTTTCATAAATTTAGANGGCTTAGTAACTGTATCACTTCTTAAATCAATCATAAAATATTTATTAATGCATTATTTTAAAAATCATTTCTTTTAAAATTTCTTCNTCAGAAACATTGGGAACAATCACTCCTTTACTCATTAAATCATAATGTCTTAAAAAAGATAAAATTTGAGCTAATTTTGTTTTTGAGTAAAAATTAGAAGCTTGTTTNTACTGNTTTAAAAAAANCGGATGAACTCCTATTTTTCCNGATAATTGACTNTCACTCATGGTNTCTTTATAAAAATGGAATTTCATTAATTTTGTGAAAAAACCATATAAATGTCCTATTGTAACTACAATGGGATGACTCTTATTATTTTTTCCAAAATGATAGGCTATAAATCCAGCTTTTTGGACATTCATTGCAGCAATAGCATCTGTTAATTCAAAAAGATTATAATCTTTAGAAAAACCGATATGTTTTTGAACCATTTCAACATTAACTGTTTCATCGCTTTTAATTAACAACCTTAATTTCTGAATATTCTTTTCTATTTCTGATAAATTATTTCCAAGAAACTCAGCCATTAAAACCGTGGCTTGAGGATCTAATTTTACTTTATTTTCATTAGCACAACTTATTATCCAATCAGGAAGTTGATAATCTTTAATTGGGTCAAAATCAAATATGAAATTATTTTTGGACAGTAATTTTCCAATAGATTTTCTCTTATCTACTTTTTTACCTTTAAAACAAAATACCAAAATGGTGGAAACAACAGGGTTTTTAAAATAATTTTCAAATTGTGACAAACTTCTTGAAAGGTGTTGTGCTTCTTTTACAACAACTAATTGATAAGGGGCCATTACAGGATATCTTTTACAGACATCTAAAATAATTTCTGGACTAGAATCTTTTCCATAAAAAATAGTTTCATTAAAATCTTTTTCTGATTCTTCTAAAACAGAATTCAGTATCTTGTCTGAGATTTTATCAATGAAATAGGTATTTTCCCCATTAAGAAAGTAAATAGGTTGATAGATTCCGTTACCAATAGATTTGATGATTTCTTTAAAATTCAATTTTAATTATTTTTAAAATATGAGCCATTCTTTTTCTGTTAAAACTAAGTTAGTTAATTCAAAAGAATATTTATTCGATGAACTTAGAAAAAAATGGATCTTATCAACACCTGAAGAAGAGGTAAGACAGCAATTTTGGAAATACCTACATTTTGAAAAAAAATATCCTGTTAGTTTAATGGCTATTGAAAAAACCATTGTAATTAATGGATTAAATAAACGTTTCGATTTACTAATTTATGATCGAAATGGTATTCCTAATATAATTGTAGAATGTAAGTCTAGAAATGTGAAAATAAATGAATCTGCGCTAGATCAAATACTTTCTTACCAGTATAAAATTGGTGCTAAATATCTTGTTTTAACCAATGGAAATGAAACATATTGTATTGGAATTGACTTGAGTTCAAAAAAAGTAACGTATTTAGAAGATATTCCTCAGTACATTAATAATTAAACAGTTAATTAAAATTTAACTAATAATTTAGTAAGTTATTATCGTTATTTTTGGTCATATTATCAATATAAAAGAAATGTTTAGTTCAAGATTTTCATATTTAATCTTTTTTAGTGTTATTATTTTATTGGGTTTCAATACTTATGCTCAGTCAACAATCTTTGAAAAATGTGGATTTGATCATAAACACGATCTTCATCTTCAGGACACAAGCTATCAAAAACTAATTCAATCTTCAGAAAACAGACTTAATTCTTATTTAGCAACTCCAAGAACAAGGTCGTCAAATAATATATATACCATTCCTGTGGTAGTTCATGTATTGCACTTAGGAGAGTCTGTTGGAGTTGGAACCAATATTTCTGATGCTCAAATACAAAGTGCCATAACAAACTTAAACGACGTATACAGAGGACAAACTGCTAACAGTCCAGTAGATTTTGAAATAGAATTTGCTTTGGCTCAACAAGACCCCAACTGTTTAGCGCATAACGGAATAAATAGAGTTAATGCAAGTTCAGTTCCCAACTACTTATCAGGTGGTGTAGATTATTATAATGATGGTGGAGAAGCTGATGAAGATGTATTAAAGGACTTAAGCAGATGGCCTGAAACTGAATATTTTAATATTTGGATTGTTAGCGAAATTGAAAACAACAATGGAGGATTTGGAATCCAAGGTTATGCCAATTTTTTTACAGGTTCTGCCTACGAAGGATCTGTGATGATGGCTACAGTATTTGGTTACGATCCTACAAATTTACAGCCTTCATTTAATCTTAATGCTCCTAGAGACAACTCAACTGTTGTTCATGAAATTGGACATTATTTACACTTACATCATACATTTAAGGGCGATGGAGATGCAGATAACAATGGAATTGGTGATGCTTGTCCTGGCGATGTGACTATTGGAGTGGATAGTGATGGTTGCTCAGATACTGAACCTCATAAAAGATACACTAGTCAATGTAAGTCTGGTTCGTTGAATGATTGTACTGGAGCTATTTTTAATGAT
>NYYE01000053.1 GCA_002686655.1 Crocinitomicaceae bacterium
TGAAGTTCAATTAAATAAAATAATTCCTAATCCTAAGAAATCAATAAAAAAAGGGGCTATAGAGCCTTTAGGATCTTTTGAGAATAATTGGACTTTTAAACAAATTAGTCTTTTATTAAAACATCATGGATATGATTTAGAAAGTCCTATTGAAAAAATAAGTACTCAGTGTTTAAATGAAATTCTTTATGGAACTAATCAATTGATAAAAATACTTGGTGATAATGGTGTTCATCAGGTATTAAATGGCTATGAAGGAATTGGAAATTTTATTCTAAGACAGCATAAAGATGGTGGGAATAAAATTAAAAGATGGGCGTCTAGTTTTATGAATAAAAATATTTGTAGCTCTTGCAAGGGGTCTAGACTTCAAGAAAACTACGAATATTATCAAATTGATGAAAAACACATTGGTGAAATAGTTAAAATGGATATTAGTGAGTTAAAAAAATGGATAGATTCTTTAATGAAAAAATTTAGCAGCAATCAACAACTAATTGCAAAAGACATTATTAAAGAATTAAGTAATAGAATAGGGTTTTTAATCAATGTCGGACTTGAATATTTAAACTTAAATCTTCCTGCAGCCACACTTTCAGGTGGAGAAGGACAAAGAATAAGATTAGCCTCCCAAATTGGTTCAGAGTTAACTGGTGTATTGTATATATTAGATGAGCCATCTATAGGACTTCACCAAAGAGATAATCATAAATTAATAGCTTCATTAAAAAATCTTAGAGACAAAGGAAATTCAATTTTAGTTGTGGAACATGATAAAGATATTATGAAAGAAGCAGACCTAATCATTGATATTGGACCAGGTGCAGGAAAACTAGGGGGTGAAATTGTTGCCAAAAATAAACCTGAGAAGCTTAATTCTAATAATTCATTAACAGGTAAATATTTAGCACACAAGCATATAAAAAGAACTTCCAAAAAAATATCATTAAAAAACACCATAAAAATTAAAAAAGCTTCTGGTAACAACCTAAAAGATGTTAGTGTAAATTTTCCACTTAATTGTCTAGTATGTGTGACTGGTGTCTCTGGAAGTGGGAAATCTACATTAATTAATGAAACTTTATTTCCCATACTTAATCAATATTTTTATAAATCTGTTAAAACACCACTACCTTACGAAAAAATTAAAGGAATTGAAAATGTTGATAAGGTAATTGGGATTAATCAATCTCCCATTGGAAGAACCCCTCGTTCAAATCCAGCAACTTATACAGGTATATTTAGTTTAATAAGAGATTTATTTAGTCAGCTACCTGAAGCAAAAATTAGAGGTTATAAACCTGGAAGGTTTTCTTTCAATGTTAAAGGAGGAAGATGTGAAACCTGCGTAGGAGCTGGTCTGAAATTAATAGAAATGAACTTCTTACCAGATGTTTATGTGAAATGTGATAAGTGTAATGGGAAACGATATAATAGAGAGACACTAGAAGTTAAGTTTAAAGGTAAATCTATTAATGATGTTTTAAATATGACTATAAGTGAGGCAGTCATTTTCTTTAAAGACATTAACTATATTTTTGAAAAAATAAAAGTACTTGACGATGTTGGTCTAGGTTATGTACAAATTGGTCAATCATCTACTACCCTTTCAGGAGGAGAAGCGCAAAGAATAAAACTAGCTGCAGAATTAGGAAAAAAACAAACTGGTAATACATTTTATATTTTAGATGAACCGACTACTGGATTACATCATGAAGATATTAATCTATTAATGGATGTATTAAGAAGATTAATTAAACAAGGAAATAGTGTATTAATTATTGAACATAATATGGATGTGATATTAGAATCTGATTACATTATTGACTTAGGTCCAGAAGGGGGAAATAAAGGAGGAAATATAATTTATCAAGGAACTCTTGAAAAATTAATTGGCAATGAAAAAAGCCATACAGGAAAATATCTAGCATTAGAATTTAATTCATAACTTGATAGTGAAAAAATTATTTTTGTAATTATGAAGGATTGGAATGATATTAAATCTCACGACAGTTGGGAAATTTTTAAAATAATGGGAGAATTTGTAGAAGGCTTTGAAAGACTTTCTAAAATAGGCCCATGTGTTTCCATTTTTGGTTCTGCCAGAACAGATCCAGAAAATAAATATTATGCCATTGCTGAAGAATTGGCGTATCAGCTAACACAACATAAGTTTGGTGTAATTACAGGCGGTGGCCCAGGAATTATGGAAGCTGGTAATAAGGGAGCAAAAAGAGGAGGTGGAAAATCAGTTGGATTAAATATCTTACTTCCATTTGAACAAGAACCAAATATTTATATTGATAACGATAAAATCATCAATTTTGATTATTTCTTTGTTAGAAAAGTGATGTTCATTAAGTATGCCCAAGGTTTTATAGTTCTCCCTGGGGGGTATGGGACTTTGGATGAAATGTTTGAAGCATTAACACTAATTCAGACTAAAAAATCAGGTAAATTCCCAATTATTCTTATTGGTACGGAATTTTGGTCTGGACTAATAAATTGGATTAAGGATGTTTTATTAAAAGAAGAAAACAATATAAGTGAGGAGGATTTAGATTTAATTAAAATTGTTGATTCACCTGAAGAAGCTGTCAAACAAATCAATGAATTTTATAAAAAATACCATCTTAAACCTAATTTTTAAATTTGAGAACTTTATACTATATAACGATTTTCTTTTTTATAAAAAATTATCAATCTCAAGAATTACCAAACTATAATCAAATTTCAAAAAACACTTTTGGATTATCAATTACAAACAGCAGTTTTAATGGAGATTTAGAAACATTAACTAAAGAAAATATTTTTTTATCAACTAGATCTATTTATGGTTTAAACTATGAACGAACAATTAACCATCATTTTTCTCTATTAAGCAATATTAGCTGGGGAAAATTATCCAGCAATAACTCATTTGGTAATTTTGAATCTTCCATATTTCAAACCAGTATTGAAAATGTATTTTATTTCAATAAAATTTACAATAATGAAAATAAATTTTCTCCTTATTTAAGTTTAGGACTTGGGCTACTTAGATTTAACTCCTATACAGATATATTAGATGAAAACGGCTTCTCTTACAATTATTGGGATGACGGCAGTATTAGAGATATACCGCAGAGTGATTCCTTAACTAGTGCCTATTTATCAAGGGACTACAATTATGAAACAAAGCTTGAAAATGATTCTATCAATTACTCTAATTATTCGTTATTTTTTCCAGTTTCAGTAGGATTATTATGGAAATTTAAAAACCTATTTAATGTTAAATTATTTACGACTTTTAATCAACTTTTAACGGATTGGATAGATAATATCTCAGATGGACAAAACGACAAATATTTTTCACTTGGGTTTTCAATTAATTTCTTTTTCTCTAGAGAAGGAATAAATTTTAAAAAAGAAAAAAAACAATATTTAAACATTTTTGATTTGATTGATTCAGACCTAGATGGAGTAATAGATCATGATGATAAATGTCAGAAAACTCCTTCAAATGTTGCCATATTAAAAAACGGTTGTCCATTGGATAGTGATTTTGATGGAGTATATGACTACAAAGATTTAGAACCTTATTCAAAAGCGATGTTATATGTTGATGAATTTGGTAGATCAATAAAGAATATTTCAATTAAAAATAGCAATGTTCAGTTTGATACTATTATTGTTAAAGAAGTTAAAAACTTTATAGAATAGTTTATAAACTTGGATTTTAGTCTAAATATTAAAGGCATCAATAGTCATTTTTAAGTTCCCCTTTTCAACAATTTTGTATTGAAAAATGTAAGATACTCTATTAAATAAACCTTATATCATAGGTTAGATTTGTTAAAACACCTTATAATGTCTAAAGCAATTCTAATCTTTATCAACATCATTGGATTTTTAATTTTTACAATACTTAACGTTAATGATATTGAAATTACTCATGTTGCTCCTAGTGAAATTGGAATAAATCAAGAAACAGAAGTTAGCATTGTAATAAATAAAAATGATTTTTCTGGACCTGGAAGACTTAGGTTAGACTTTAATCAAGCTTTAAATATTGATGTTAAAGAAAAATTTAATGCTGGGTCATCATTTACATTTAAGGATAATGAAGTTCTCTTTATATGGTATGACTTACCCAATGAAAAAAATATTGAAATTACCTACATAATAACTGCAGAAGAAGGAGCAACTGGAATGAAAAAAATAAAAGGAGATTTTTCATTTATAAATGATAATGAAAGAAAACAGCTAAAAATACCAGACTTAATATTTAAAATAAATAAAGATTTAATTGGGGAAGAAAAAGTTGAGGAAAAAACATCATCAGTAGAAACTACAAGAATAATAGAGAAAGCTGATGGTGGATATATAGTAACTATTTCTGCAAAAATTGAAAATCATAAAGGTTTTGCAAGAATTAAAGAAGAATTACCTACTAACTCTACTGCTGAGGCTATAGAAACATCAGGATCAGTTTTTAAAAATGTAGATGGGTTTGCAAAATTTATTTGGTCTGAATTGTCTGATACCAATGAAGAAATAATCGTTAAATATAAATTAAACAACTTCAATAATATTGATTCTACATTTAGCATAAAAGGTGTTTATTCATCTGAAAAATTAATTAGTGATGGATTTAATAGCGGAGTAGCTATTGATGAAACAACATATATTCCTGTGCTTAACAATAATGAAATTTTAGCAAACAAAGTTGAAAAAAACAACGTTATTGAAGACAATAAAGAAATAAATGAGGAGGTTATAATGGAAAAAAAAGATGCATTTAATGACACAGAATTAATTGCTGAAAACGAAAGAAATAATGAAAAAAACATAAATAACACTCCAAAGGACACCCAAGAATTAATCGTCAAAAAAATTAAAAAAAATGTAATAGATAAAATTGTAAAATTAAAAGATCAAAAATCAAATGATAAGGCTGACAATAAAAATGTACAAAACGTTATCACTCATAGGAAAATCAATAATAATGTAAATTATAAAGTTCAAATTCTTGCAGGTCATCAAATTATAAACTCATTATATTTAGCAAAAGAGTTCAACTACAAAGGGGATTATGAAATTGAAAGTCATATGGGTTGGATTAAATATACCGTTGGTAATCATTCAGAATATAAGAAAGCTAGAGATTCAAGAAATGAACTTAAAAATCATGAATTTCCTGGACCTTTTGTTTCAGCATATAATTATGGGGAGAGAATTTCAGTTCAAGAGGCACTTATACTGTCAAAGCAAAACTGGATTCCTTAATAATTTTTAGAATTATCTTTTAGGTCTAGGCTCATCAGAAACAGAGACTTTTTTACGACCTTTTCTTCTTCGAGCATTGAGAATTTTTCTTCCGTTTTTTGTAGCCATTCTAGATCTAAAACCGTGCTTGTTTTTTCTTTTTCTATTAGAAGGCTGAAATGTTCTTTTACTCATTATTCAATAATTAAGGCTCGCAAAAATAAAAGTTTTTTAATGTAAACAAAAATTAATGCCTAATAACTTTAAAAAAAAGTATAATTCAAAAAAACATAGTTATTCAAATCATAGGATATTTATAAAATTCCTAATAAATTTTAAATGTATTTTTTTAACTATCCTATTAAATATTACTAATTTCACATTAAAAACAACCTGAATGGAACGTTCGTATTTAGAATTTGAGAAGCCAATTGAAGAAATTAATAAACAGATTTCACAAACACTTGAAATTGGTGATAAAGGTCAAGTTGGTATTAAAGAAACTTTAAAGGAATTAGAGAATAAACTTTCTAAAACAACAAGAGAAATTTTTGAAAATCTCACTCCTTGGCAAAAAGTACAATTAAGTAGACATCCTGATAGACCTTACACCTTAGATTACATAAAAGCTATCACTAATGATAATTTTTTAGAACTGCATGGAGACAGAAATGTTAAGGATGACAAAGCAATGGTTGGAGGTTTTGGAGATGTTGATGGGAAAACTTATATGATTNTAGGGCAACAAAAAGGAAGAAATACCAAAGAGAGAAAATANAGAAACTTTGGAATGGCTAATCCTGAAGGATATAGAAANGCNNTNNGNTTNATGAAATNNGCNGAAAAATTTNNTANNCCTNTTNTNACNTTAATNGATACNCCTGGAGCTTATCCAGGGCTTGAAGCTGAAGAAAGAGGACAGGGAGAGGCAATTGCAAGAAACTTATATGAAATGATGCTTTTAAAAGTACCTGTAATTTGTATTGTAATTGGTGAGGGAGCATCTGGTGGTGCACTTGGAATTGGAATTGGAGACAAAGTTATTATGTTAGAAAACACTTGGTATTCTGTAATTTCTCCTGAATCATGCTCATCCATTCTCTGGAGAAGTTGGGATTATAAAGAAAATGCAGCTGATGCTCTTAAGCTTACAGGGAAAGACATGCTGAAAAATAAATTAATTGACAGTATTATTAAAGAACCATTAGGTGGTGCACATGCAGAACCAGAAAAAATGTTCAAAAAATTAAAAACAGAAATCCAAAAAAATATTGAGGATTTAGAAAAACTTTCTGTTGATGAAAGAATCAAAATAAGAACAGATAAGTTTAGTAATATGGGGAATTAATTATTTGTTGTAGAAGGGTAAATAATCTCTAATAGAATCAAAAACGGTATTAACTAAATTTAAACTACCTGAACTATTATAACTCCATAATTCATTTCCACATATCAAATAAATATCTTGATTCTGTTCTCCTTTGACAATTTTATTACAAAAATGACTTGTACTTATTGTAGACATTAAATTTCCTGATAAATTAAAATTATAAAGACCATTTGATGAAGCAATTAATATATTATTATTCAAAATAATTACATCATAAATTTCGCAATTAGGTATTTCAAGTTCTGTAGTCATTGAATTAGAATTTTCATAATATATATTAAGCTTAGCAGTTCCTAAAAAATTGGAAGCAACAATATATTGATGATTGCCTTTAGGCAATATTTTTTTAACAGTTCCAGATATATTTATTCTTTGTTTTTCAATTCCAGATTGTTTAAAAAAAAACTACTAATTTTTTATCAAAAGAATTTGTTTTGCTTTCAACCAAAACAAGATCTTGATCGACAAAAAACTTACCAAAAAAATCTTGATTATTAGAATAAATAGAGTTGATGATATTCCCATCTTTATTTATAGTGAATATTCTTCCATCTTCATGTCCTACAAATAATTGATTTCCATCATCAGATTTTAAAACCCCAGTAAAATTGTAAGATAATGACGTCACTGACGATAAGTCCCATAAGCTTGTATAGAATAAAGGTTCAACAGACTCCACTATTTCATCTGTTCCAATGAATAAATATTGGTGTCTTGAATTTCCGATAGATATATTATAATTACCAGGTTTTTGACATTTTAAATGAAGGTTATTTAAAGAATCTATTTCATATAAATTCGTCAAATTATTTGTACTTATTATGTAATATGTAGATTGTAGAATTTTAGGAACTTCATTAATATAAACTGGAACATATTCAGAATTAAAATTATCATTTTCATCAAAAGACTTTACATTAATAAAATAATTATCGGAATTAATTAGTCTGTCTATCAAGGAAAATGAAATATTAAATTCAAAGTAATTGGTATCAGCATCTAACTCAATTTTTTGAATAATTGTAGCGGAATTTTCTGAAACCACATCTATCTCAATTCTGTCAATTTTATTATCGTCCCAGGTGGAGCCAACAATATTAATATTCGTTGGTATTTGAAATGAATCATTACTTAATGGTTTGTTGATTATGATACTTGGAATAGTGGTATCCTCTTTACCACATGAAAAGATGGAAAACATAAAAAAAAATAAAATAATAAATTGATTTTTCAGATTTACTAACATTTGTTAATAAAGTTATTTGATAATTATAAATCACCAAAATCAATCGCATAATCTTTAATTATTTACATTTGTTTTAATGGATAATAGAGTCGAAATATCAAAAAAATCTAACCTTAAAACAATTACAAGACCTCAAGATCTGTCAGGAATTGGAAAACTTCCTCCACAAGCTTTAGATTTGGAAGAAGCAGTTCTTGGTGCTTTAATGTTAGAAAAATCTCCTTTGAATGATGTAATTGATATTATTCATCAACCGCAAATTTTTTACAAAGAAGCTCATCAGAAAATTTATGCTGCTATTCAAGAGCTATTTTCATCTTCTGAGAGTATTGACATACTAACTGTAACACAAAAACTAAGATCAAATGGTGAAATTGACTCTGTTGGAGGAGCCTATTATATTTCACAACTAACTAATAGAATTGCATCAGCTGCCCATGCAGAAGCGCATGCAAGAATACTAGTTCAAAAGTATATTTTAAGAGAAATGATTAGAATTTCTGGAAAAGTTATTCAAAACGCATATGACGAAACAACTGATGTATTCAATTTACTAGATGAAGCAGAAAGTGAATTATTTCAAATTGCAAAAGGCAACATAAGAAAAGATTACGAAACAATGGCATCTCTTTTATTCAAAGCACAATCAGAAATTGAGAGTGCCATGCAAAAAGAAGATGGAATTAATGGTGTAGGTAGTGGATTTACAGAATTAGATAAAGTAACTTCAGGATGGCAAAAATCTGATATGATTGTTGTTGCTGCAAGACCAGGTATGGGTAAAACAGCATTTGTTTTATCAATGGCTAGAAATGTTGCTGTTGACTTCAAACATCCTGTTGCTATTTTCTCTTTGGAGATGAGTTCTATTCAGTTGGTTAATAGACTTATTTCTGGTGAAGCAGAAATACCTGCTGAAGATATAAGAAGAGGAAATTTTTCGAAATCAGAATTTGAACAGTTTTTTGAGAGAACTAAATCTCTCTCTGAAGCTCCAATATATATTGATGACACACCTGCTCTATCAATTTTTGAATTGAGAGCAAAGTGCAGAAGACTTAAACAACAACATGGAGTTCAATTAATAATAATAGATTACTTACAATTGATGAGTTCAGGGGGTAAAGGTGGAAATAGAGAACAAGAAATAAGTAATATTTCTAGATCTATAAAAGAAATTGCTAAAGAATTAGAAGTACCTATAATCGCTCTTTCTCAGCTAAGTAGATCTGTAGAAACAAGAGGCGGAGATAAAAGACCTATGCTTTCTGATTTAAGAGATTCTGGAGCTATTGAGCAGGACGCTGATATTGTCTGCTTTATTTATCGTCCTGAATACTACCAACTTACTGAGTGGCCTGACGGGACTCCATGCAATAGCCAGGGTGAAATAATTATTGCAAAACATAGAAATGGTTCATTGAAAGACGTAAGATTAAAATTTACAGGAAAATATGCCAAATTCTCCAATTTAGATGGTTTAAGCCAACAAGACTACATGTATAATGCTGGAATGAAACCTAATAACGATTTTGGAGATGATATCTCTTCATTTACCATGCCTTCAAAAATGAATGATGATTCTAGTGATCCATTTTAAGATTGATTTAAAAAATTTCTAATTACCTTTAATTTAATGACCAAAACCTTCAAAAAAGTATTTTTTATTTTTTATTTCTTTATAATAAGCTCATCTTCTACAGCCTCTTTTATTTTAATTCCTATGGATGAAGACAATCAGTCCAATCACCTTAAGGCTTATGGCATTGCTTACTGGGTCCTCCAAAATGATATAGAAGTTGATTGGCTACTCAACTACCGAGGAGGGAGTTTTCTAATAAAGAATTATCCATCTATTCAAGAAGAATGTGTAATTAGAGGGGTGAGTTATGAAGTTATTACTAGTGCCAAAGTAGAACAAATAAAATTGAATATTTCAAACCCTGAAATAAACCAAGAAATAGTTAAATTAGAAAAAGCCCCTAAAATTGCTGTTTATACTCCCAAAGGAAAACAACCATGGGATGATGCTGTTACCTTAGTGCTTACATATGCAGAAATTCCCTATGAAGAAATTTATGATAAAGAAATTATTCAAAATGAATTATTTAAGTATGAATGGCTTCATTTACATCATGAGGATTTTACTGGGCAATATGGTAAATTTTATAGAAACTACAGAAATGCTGCATGGTATATTAAGCAACAAAAAGATGCAGAAGCAAGAGCAAATGCAATGGGTTTTGATAAAGTTTCCAAACTTAAGCTTGAAGTAGGAAAATCAATTAAAGAATTTATTGCTGGAGGTGGGTTTCTATTCACTATGTGTTCTGGTACAGACTCTTTTGACATATCTATGGCTGCTGAAAATACTGATATTTGCGAATATATGTTTGATGGGGACGCAGCTGATCCAAATGCTCAATCTAAATTAAATTATAATAAATCTTTAGCTTTTAAGAACTTTACTCTAAAAACCAATCCAATGGAATATGAGTTTTCTGATATTGATGGAACAGCTTTACATAAACTACCAGAAAATCAAGATTTATTTACCTTATTTGAATTTTCTGCAAAATGGGATATTGTTCCTACACTTTTATGCCAAAATCATACAAGAATTATTAAGGGTTTTATGGGCCAAACAACAGATTTTAAAACTAGTTTGGTTAAATCTAATGTATTAATAATGGGAGAATCAAAAGTTTTTGGAACTGCAAGATATATTCATGGTCAATATGGGAAAGGACAGTGGACATTTTATGGAGGACATGACCCCGAAGATTACAGACATTATGTAAATGATCCAATTACAGATTTAAATTTATATCCAAATTCTCCAGGTTATAGATTGATTTTAAACAATATACTTTTCCCTGCTGCCAAGAAGAAAAAACAAAAAACCTAATTACTTTATTAAAGTAATGTGCCCTTTTTTGTGAAAGTACTTTCCCTCAGGATTTTTGAATTCAATTTGATAAACATATACTCCCATTGGTACAGTAAGATCAGAATTAAGAACTTTACCATCCCAGAATTGATTAATATCATCAAAAAATGATATTAGCTCTCCATGCCTGTTATAAATAGACACTTTATAATCGCTGAAATCAATCATATTGATGACGGGCTTCCAATAATTTACAGACCCTCTTAAATCAATTGCATTTGGAATAAAAACCAATGGATCATTTTGAATACAAAAAGTATTAGATGAACTAATACCATTAATTCCATTACTATTTTGATTCTCAAAAGCCATAACTTTATAACACAATCTTCCATCAAAAGATGGATTTATTAAATTACTAAAATCATGAGAATGATTGATTTCAAAAGAATCTAAAACAATGAGTGGTTGTAATGCACTATTCATATTATTTAAATAATAAATTTCATAATTAACAACACCATTGTCCCAGGCGATATATGGGTTCCAGCTGAGGTTATTTATCAAATAATCATTAGAAGATATACTAAGTTTTATTGAACTACCATAATTTGAAAAAGCGACTTCATTTAAACATGAATCAACAACTGAAAATTGATATACATAAGAACTTTCATTGGGATTTGCATCAGTATCAAAATAGGTAAAAGGAAAGGTTGGATTATTTATGGNATTTAATAATTCAAAATTTATTCCATTNTTAACTGACCTGAATATGTTTAAANATTGAATNCCTATTCCATTTTGACCTAAATATTTTATTGCAATTGTATCTGAAAAAACATTTACTTCCGATATATAAGAAATTTGAGGAATTGGTGGTTGGTTGGCATAAAACTCTATAGTATTAGAGATGGAAATTAAAGAATCAGAACTTGCTTCAATAATAAAACTGAAATTACTATTTCCTTGCTGTATGGTATAGTTATAATTTAAAGAGTTCGTCGAATCTAAAAGATTCCAATTATTAGAAAAATCATTTTTAATAAAAATTTTATAATTAGAAATACCATTAGGCCAGTTAATATATTCATTCCATGATAAAGCAACTTCTCCACTACACTGATCATAGTTTTGAGTCAATAGTATATTATTGTGTTCTAAGCCTGCTGAAGAAGTATTGAATTGAGGGGGTAGACCAGAACTACAACTATCCATAGCTGCAATAGCGTATTGGACTATATTATTTTGAAAAGTGGTAATTGCAGTGTCATAATATATAGTATTCTGAATACCATAAATAGTATCCAATGGGGTCCATGATCCTGAAGAGAATTTAAAAATTATATAAGCCATAACATCCTGAGCAATACTTGGGTTCCAATGAATTTTAATTTGATTATTTGCAGTATCATTAGTCACAACATTAATGATTGGAGGATCAGGAGCTTGCTGATCTTCAATAAAACCACCATCTAAATTGGATACAAAATCACAGTTAGTTGTAATTAACCTTACACGGTAATTTAACCATGAGGAACAAACACTGATATTATCAATATAATTTGTTGAATCTATTGGAAGGCTTATTACGGGACTCCAAATAGCTGATGTAGGTGGGTTAACAGGTNAAGACTTTTCTATAACATATTGACTATTTACTGGTATATTATTTATCTGAACAGGATGATTCCACGAAAGTGATACTCGACCGTCAAAAAGATTTACCAAATCAAAATAAATGGAGGATATGGTATCACTAAAGTAAAAGTTTGATCCATTGGTCCCATATAAACTTTTAATAAAATATGATGTGGAAGCATTACCAGCAAAATAATTTTGAAAATCAAAACTGTTGATTGAAGGATTGGATTGAGTTCCTATTTGCACAAAACCATTACCAGTATCAGCAAAAAACTGATGTTCAAATAAATTAGAATTTGAAATATTTAAAGTATCCCATGAGATAGATAATTCTCCTACTTCATCTATTGCTATACAAAAACATGGACTATTGATACATTGTGAAAAAGCAGATCTTGAAAAGATNATATTAATGAATATTGACAATAATAAAAAGCAGGAGAAATAAGAGCCAAATAAAAATTTCTTCATAACATATAAACGTAAATATATGGNTTAAAGTTGTATCGTTTTATAATATTTAAAAATTGAACTTACTTTCAATATTTATTTGCTGTTTTACTTTGTTAAANTCATTCATGATTTCTTTAATAATTTGAGCAGCACTATATATTTTTTTAATTTGCGAAGAAGCTTGACCAATTTCTAATTCCCCATTTATTAAATCACCTTCAAACATTCCTTTTTTAGCTCGTCCCTTACCAAGTTTATTTAATAATATTTCTTTAGAAGCATTTTCTTGATAAAGTTGTACAATTTCATTATAAAAATTATTGTTAAGCATTCTTACNGGAGTGAGTTCTTTCAANGTAAGTTTAGTATCNCCTTCCTTAGCTTTCAAAACNAGATTTTTAAAACTTTCATGAGCCGAGGATTCTTTACAGGCAACAAATCTAGTACCCATTTGTACACCGTCAGCACCTAAAATCATTGCAGATAACATACTCTTTCCATCAANNATACCTCCAGCAGCAATTAAAGGAATATNTACTGCATTAACCACATCTGGAATTAAGCAGAGAGTAGTAGTTTCTTCTCTNCCATTATGACCTCCAGCTTCAAAACCCTCAGCAACTACAGCATCAACACCACATAACTCTGCTTTTAAGAGCAAATTTCACACTTGAAACAACATGAACTACTTTTATATTATTTGACTTTAATTCTTTAGTCCAAGNATTTGGATTTCCAGCAGATGTAAAAACGATAGGAACTTTNTGTTCAATTATTGTACTAATNTGNTCTTCAATATTTGGATANANNAATGGAANATTNACNGCAAANGGNNNATTNGTNGCNTTTTTACANTTNANAATATNTTNTNTTANNACATCAGGATACATTGAACCTGAACCAATTATTCCAAGACCTCCAGAGTTACTAACAGCACTTGCTAATTTCCAACCACTA
>NYYE01000054.1 GCA_002686655.1 Crocinitomicaceae bacterium
TATGTTTGGCCAGTAAACACCCAGTTCAATAATTATTTTCAAAAATCAGATTATACAAGAGCAGCTGATTTTGGTAAAAGACAAGTAAGTGGAATACATTTTCAAGGACTAGATATGCCTAAACAAATGAGTATTGATTTGTTTTATGGAAAAACACCCTTTAATATTTCTCCTTTAGATCATTTATTGGCTCTAAAAATCAATAAAGATTATAAGCTAAGCCGTTACAGTTTAGAATATCTTAGGTCTTCAGGATTTGATGCAATTTTGAATGGATATAGTTTTAATAACCAAATTTTTAATGCTAGTTATAGTGGAAATCTTAATGAATGGAAAATAGATGCTGATTTTGCTTATGGTAGTTATTTTTTTGAATCTAATCAAACACAAAATAATGGCATTGCTACTAAATTTAATATAAAACCATCATCAAGGTTTGTAAATTTCCCTATAAACATTGAAGGTTATTACATATCTCCTGAATTTGTAAATATCCATTCATCAATCATTAATGGATCAGTAGCTGCTTACAGCTCTGAAACAACATCTTTTAATGGCGAAGGCATTCCTGATGGTGCAAGACCATTTGGTGGAGTTATGACCCCTATCCATATTAAATCAAATAACAGATATGGAATAAATATAAATTCTGAGTTTTCTATTGGTAAAATTAAAGTAAACTTAGGTAATGGAATTTCCAGAGAAATTAGAAATGACACTAATTTGGTTTCATTTTTTCATAAAATCAATGGTTTATACTTATCAAGAATTGAACGATTTCAATCCCAATCAGGCCCGCAAAATAATTTAACTACTTTTTTTAGAGGTTATTACGAAAATGTATTGATTGATAATTCAATTAATCAAGAAATGAAAAAATCATATAATGTATTGTTACTAAATCTTAAATATAAATCTAAAGTTTTTGGAAAAGATTTTTTTATTTTTTACTTAGGAGAATATCAATCTTTACAATCTTTTTTAGCACCTATTCCTTTATTCTCTAATAAAGCTATACTAAGAAATCAATTCCATGAATTTGATTTTTACATAGGTCTAAACCATCGTTTTTCTTTAATTGGTTATTTGGGAAGAGAATTTGTGGTAGGAAATTCTTCTTCTGGATTGGGAGATGTATTGGACTCTGACAATAATTACAATCCAAGAAATGGAGTAGGTAAAGTTATTGGATTAGGATTTGATTATAGTATATCATCAAAATCTTGTTTTTATTTTAGATTTAAAAAAGTGGACTATTTAGAAAAGAATTTTACTAATTATTTTTATAGTGGTTATGAAGTAACAGCAGAGTTAAAAATATTTTTTTAAATGAGATTAAATTTTTTATTTATATTAATATTTTCAACTTTCACTGTTAGTTCTCAGCTTCCAAGTTTTAAATTAGGAGGTCTTTCAAGAACCCTTTCAAATACTGCTCATTTAAGTAAAGAAGACACCTCTAACAAAGATATTTCTCAGGATTTTAATATTGTTTTTGATTTAGCTATTGATGGAAAATTAAATAAGTACGTAAATCTGTACAGTGAGTTAAGATTAGGTTCAAATTTAGAAGTATTTGATACTTCTTCATCATATCTAAAGGTAAGGAGACTTTTAATATTTGGTGATTTAAGTAATGATATTTCATTTGAGTTAGGAGATATTGATTTAATAATGACACCATTTACTTTATGGAATAATATTGAAGAAGGAAATGTTAATGAAAGCAATTTATTTGCCAATCTTAGAGAAATTCAGCAATATGAGAACTATAATTTTGGGAATTTGTGGAGAAGACAAGGCGTAAAAATTTTTGGTAAGAAATCATTTTTGGGTAAGGATAGTTTAAATTATAAAATGTTTGGAACAAGAGAATTAGCCTCAAATGAAGTTTCTATACCTGATATATTTTTATACGGTGGAAATATGGGTTTAAAATTTAAAAATTATTCCCTAGGATTTAATTACATTAATTTATTTACAAATAATAATTCAATATCTATTGATACCAATATTCATAATCATGTATTTTCTTCTACTACTTCCTTAAATTTTAATAAAATTAAACTTAATGCAGAGTTAGGAATTTCTAAACTGTCTAATAATTTTTCAAATTTATCTTCAAAGTGGATTGACGGTGAGTTCATTAGGGTTGGATTAAATGCTCACCTTACAAAAAATATTATTTATTCACTTAGCTTTAGATCTGTTAGTGATGATTTTTCTTCTCCAGGTGCACAATCCAAAAGAATTAATTTTTCATTATCTCCTAATTTATTTCCCACGATTGGTAATAATTCTGTTTCAAGAAATATCAATGCTAATGAAATTATAAGTGATATTAACTTTTTTAGATCACAATCTATTTACAATAGAACCATCAATTATGGATTAGATGAATTTAATCCAGTGTTTGGTGTAGCAGAACCTTACGGAGTTTCAACACCTAACAGGAGAGGTATTTCAATGGGATTTGATTATGAAGACACTTCAAAAATCTTTATATTCAAAGGACTTGTTTCTTATTTAACTGATTTAACAGGTGAGGGAGTAAATGCGAAGAGAAATTATTTTTCTTATACATTATCTTCGGATTTTTTATTAAATAAAGTTCTTAATGTAGGCAAAAACATTTTTCTAAAGGCTGGCTACCATTCAAGTAGATCAAAAAGAGAGCACTCTCCTCAGATTTTTGTTGAAGATGTTAATTACAGTAATTCAATTTTTGATATTGGTTTAGAATTTGAATTTATAGATAAATTTTATTTATTATTAGGACATAAAAATATAATCTCAAATGGTGTTGATTATTTACCAGTTAGGGATCAAAGTTTTTCAATTTCATCTTTTAATAAATGGGAATCAGATTTGAACCAAAAAATCAATTCTCTTGGCCTTATGTATAAGTTTAATGATAATTCTAGTTTGTTAGTAAACTATCAATCAATGAGTTACAATGATAATTTATCGGATATAAATTTTAGAATTAACCAATTTTTTATCTTAGTACAGATTAAATTTTAATATGATTAAAAAATTTAAATATTTTGCTTTTTCATTTTCATTAATTTTTTCAATTGCTTGTGAAAAAAACGAATTTATTGGACCACCAATAGAAAGTTTTTATGGTAATTTAGAAATTTTAGAATCATTTAGTAATGATAAACCTGTAGGAGTTGATTTTTCTATTGGAGATACAGTAAATTTTAATTGTGAATTTTCTATTTCATCCAATTATCAAATAAATATTGTTGGAAGGACTTCAGGAGCCACATTCAGTATATTAGGTTCTAATAATGATTTATCTGATTCATACTGGTTAGGTAATTCTCAAAATATTTTTTTCAAACAGTATGANTGGTGTGATATTACTCTTTCATTTGGTAGTTATGATACTACTTTAACAGATTCTGTACTTATTTTAGGTGTTAGAGACTTCAGTAATGATGGATTATTATTAACTAGTTTCGAAAACTCAAATGAATATTCTATTGTAACAAGCTCAAATAATGATGAATTTGGAGTTAATTCAAATCCAAATTTCGCAATTCATGGTACAAATTACCTAAATACTTTAGGAATTGGTAATTCTTCATGGTTTGGTGCTGTAAGGTTTTCTTGGAACAGTAGTCCTATTACTCATCCAGATATTAACACTATATNCTTTAATGGATTTTTCTATTCTGATTTTCCTGGCAGTGCTTTTGTTATTAAAGTTTTTGAAGATCAAAATGGAAATGGCGTCTATGATGCAGGTATCGATGAAGCATATGCTTCTAAAATTAATCTTAACACCAATTCTCAATGGAATAAATACCATATTTCTTTAGCAGAACTCATTATTGATCAGAGTGGAAATAATGTTTTAATAGATGGAGAGCTAAATCCTCAAAATATAATTAGAGTTGATATCACTAATAGCCAGTCTGGAACAGTTAATGGTCAATTTGGTTATTCAGCAGATTATTTTATTATTACTTACAATGAACCTTTATAAATTTTATCATGATTAATTACATAATTACAATACTTCTTTCTTTATCACTTGTTACGAGTTGCAATACAAATGAAAATATCAATGATTCACCATTTTATAAGGAAAAACCTCTAAATATTCTTTATATAATGGCAGATGACCATGCTTACCAAGCCATTAGTGCTTATGGATCAGATATAAGTAAGTTAGCTCCAACTCCCAATATTGATAGAATTGCTTCTCAGGGAGCTTTAATGAATTCTGTTTTTTGTACTAATTCAATTTGTGGTCCTAGTAGATCTTCAATATTAACAGGAAATTTTTCTCATGTCAATGGTTTTTACAAAAATGTTGATGGAGGAGATTTTGATGGCACCCAACAAACTTTNCCAAAAATATTTCAAGCAAATGGTTATCAAACTGCTGTAATAGGCAAATGGCACTTAGGAACAACTCCAACGGGATTTGATTATTCAAAAGTACTTATTAATTGGGGAGGTCAGGGAACTTATTTTCATCCTCAGTTTTGTATTAACGGAAAAGATACTGTAGTTGAACAATATAGACATTCAACCAAAGTAATAGAAGACGATTGTATAGAATGGCTTTCTAATAGAGACACTAATAAACCATTTATGTTAATGTACCAATTTAAGGCTCCTCACAGAGATTGGAGGCCCGATTCAATTTATCATGATTTATTTTCAGAATTTGATTTTCCTGAACCATCTTCTTTTAATGATGATTATGAAGGAAGAATCGCAGCAAGTGAAAACATGATGGAAATAGAAAATCACTTAAATAGAAGGGATTTAAAGCTAATTGCTCCCTCGGGATTAAGTCGAAGAGATTCTATGCGCTGGCTTTCCTATGGTGATGACGGACAATTTTGGACACCTAATGATACTCTTCAAGGGATGGAGTTAAAGAAATGGAAGTATCAAAAATACATTAAAGATTATTTAAGGTGCATTGCTGGTGTAGATAGGGCAGTAGGTAGGGTATTGGATTATCTAGATAGTAATGGTTTAACTGAAAATACAGTAGTTGTGTATACTTCTGATCAGGGATTTTATTTAGGAGAACATGGTTGGTTTGATAAAAGATGGATGTATGAAGAATCATTTAAAATGCCATTTCTTGTTAAAAACCCCAGATTAATTAAGCCAGGTACTAAATCCGATGAACTGATAATGAATATTGATTTTGGCCCTACGCTTTTAGATTTTGCTGGAATCAAAGTTCCCGAAAATATNCAAGGAAAAAGTTTTAAAACTGTTTTTGAAAACGAATCTTATGTTGGAAGAGATGCAGTTTATTACCATTATTATGAATATCCTAAATGGCACAAGGTTCAACCACATTATGGCGTTAGAACATCAAAATATAAATTAATTCATTTTTATTATTCAATGGATAATTGGGAGTTATATGACTTAGAAAATGATCCTAATGAAATGAATAATATTTATGGTGAGTCTTCTGAAGAATTAATTACTTCTCTTAAGTCAAAGTTAAATGATTTGAAGAAAGAATATAAAGACGAATTTACTTTGGATGAAATGAAGTTNATGACTGATACTGTTATACAAAGAGTTTATAATGAACCAAGTAAATTAAAAACTAAAATACTGTGAAAAAATTATTCTTTTGTTTTACCATAATTTCCGTATTGCTGTTCAACGCTCAATCTCCAATTAATTATAATTGGCAAAATTCTAAGCAAGGTTGGTTGAGTGGGGGAGGCTGTAATTTAACAGCTCTTCCAAATGCAATGGCTATGAAATCTTTTAATACCACTCCTTTGATGAGGAGTGGAAATTTACAAGCTAATTTAGGTTTAAATGCNTCGGATTATAATCATGTATCAGTTAGTTTGAAAAATCCTACTACAGGGAATGGAAATGCNAGATTATATATTTATCCACCTGGAACCAATACAGCAACATGTTACTATGTTTTTCAAGTCGATACTGCAATGACGGGATTCTCTACTTATAACATAGATTTAACAGCTACTCCAAATTCTGGAACATATTCTGGGACTATTGCAAGATTTGGTTTAAGAGGTCCGTGGGGAGTTACTAACGGAGATACAATCTTCTGGGAAAATATGACTGTAAGTAATACTAATAGTACAACTATGGGTAATTTATATGAAGATCAGTTCAATGATTATACGGTTTCAAATTGGGGAAATTTAAACATTGCTTCGGTACCTAAATTTAACNTGTTTGAAACAGCATGTGAAGAACTAAAAATATCAAGTGATACAACTACATTGGCACCGTCTTATGGATATATAACTTATGTTTTAGATAATCCAATAGACATAACTGGTTATGAAAAAATAACTATTGCAGAAAGATCCAGCAACTATTTCCCTATAAGAATAGATCTAGAAGATTCTCTAGGTAATGTAACTAACGGAATTAATGGTAAAGTAACTGTTACTACCAGTTCTANTATGAATTATTCTTCATTAATGTCTTTTGTTTATCCTGATATTGCTTTTAATGAATCTAATGTTGATAANACAATAATTAAAAANTTAAGAGTTTATTTTAATCCAGGTACTCCAAATATTCCTTCCCCCATTTTTCTTGATTATTTGGCAATTGGTGATTCAACAGGTTTAAATAATGCTATTGGTCTATCAGAAATTGACTCTTGTAATTGTGATGTAATTTCCTATGATACTCTATCAATTTGTGATTCCATTATCCTCACAAATGGAAATATTGCTACTGTTTCAGGAACTTATATTGATTCAGTTTCTTTATATCCTGCATGTGATAGCATTGTAAATTTATATCTTACTGTTTTAAATTCCTCAACCTCTTTGATAAGTATATCTGAGTGTGATCAGTATAGTTGGAATGGGAATATGTATAATCAATCAGGTAACTATTTTTTTAATACAGTTAATTATTTAGGATGTGATTCTACAGCGGAGTTAGCTCTCACGATAAATCAATCTCCAAGTGTTCAAATTACAGTTTCTTCACCTGAAATTATAGCAAATGTTACGGGTGGAACAAATCCTATTTCTTATTTGTGGAACACTGGTGAAATAACTAGCTCTATTACTCCCCTAAATAATGGTAATTTCTATGTGGATGTTTATGATTTAAACAATTGTAATAATTCAGATTCNATCGCTGTNAANTTTGTAAGNATNNNGGANAATAANCCNNTNCANTTTGAANTTTTNCCGAATCCTTCTTCAGATTTTATTTATTATAAATCAAACAAATCAAATGAATTTGATGGTTTTTTAAGGCTATTTGATTTAAATGGAAAAATTATCTTAAGCGAAGATATGACAATTAATAATGGAGAAAAAAATAGTATTGATGTTTCTAAATTGAGTGAAGGACTTTACCTGATAGAAATCTCCAATTCATTGTCTATTAATTTCCGTAGTTTATTTTATAAATATTAGTCCATGAAAAAACTCCTAATAATCTTATTATTATTTTCTTNTAACTCTTTTTCAGCTCAGTCAGATACATTGTGCAATCCATCTTTTGAAGATTCTCTNAATAATTGGGGAACCTTTTGCAATGGAAGTTCTGTTGGAACATATACGATNAATAATTCTTCAGCTTACAGTGGNAATTTTGGCTTAGAGATGGATGTAAGTTCCATTTCTCCACCTTCAAATACTTGCGCTTTAACAAGCTGTGCTTTGGATTTACAACAGGGAAAGTTTTACATGATTTCATTTTGGGCTAAATCTAATTCTTTTAATGATATTTTAGTTGTTTTGCAAAGAACATCAGCTCCGTTCACTAATTATATAGACAAAACATTATCCTTGACAACCAATTGGAAAAAATATGAATTGTATACTACAGATTCGAATGCTGTAAATAATCTTAAAATTAAGGTAAAGCCTCAGGTTGATGGAGTTTATCATTTTGATGATTTTAATTTTGTGCAAATAACAACACTTCCGACAAATGTTGAAATTTGTAATGGAAATTTTGAAAATGGTCTTTCAAATTGGTCAAATTCTAACAATGGAGGAAGTATTTCGGTGTTTTCAGATAGTTCAAACTTTCAAAATGGTAATTTTGGTGTTAAGATAGTTGTATCTAATACAGTCAATGGTCAACCAATTTTTTCTAGCTGTAAATCAGATATTAGTAAAAACAAAAAGTATAAAGTTCATTTTTGGGCTAAAACCCAACTTGGAGGTGAGCAATTAATTGCAAGTAGTTCTTTAGGTTCATCTCCTTTTACAAATTATGGAATGGAAACTTTTACCATCTCGAATAATTGGGCTGAATATACTTTCCTTACAGAGTGTGATTCCACTATATATGCTAATGTAAGGTTAGCTAAGTTCAAATTTCTTGATGATGCAATTTATTATGTTGATAATGTATGGATTGAGGAACTACCCATACAACCATATTTTTGTGATGGAGATTTTGAAACCGATTTATCGAATTGGACACAGACCATTAATAATGGTGCAATTGCTTCCATTAGTGTTACTCCATCACAAGCTCAAAATGGATTTCAATCAGCTATGATCTTAATAAATACTGTAGGGACAAGTCCTGGGTCCATTCAATTAGCTAGCTGTAAAACGGATATAGTAAAAGATTCTATTTACACAGTTAGTTTTTGGATGAAAGGTTCAGCAAATAACATGAGCTTTAATGCTATCTCTTCTTTAGCATCTCCACCATATACTTCATTTGCTTCAAATAGCTTTTCCACTACTAATAATTGGAAAGAATATTGTTATTCTTTTTCTCATGATTCTACAATTATTGGAAATGTTAGGCTATTAAAAATTCAATTTTTAGATGTTGGTACTTTTTATTTGGATGATGCTACTATTAATAGTTCTGATTATATATGTTCATCAATATCTTCATTAAGTAGTGAAACAAATAATAGCTTTAAATTTTTTCCAAATCCAGTTACCCAAAATTTAAATATCAATAAACTAAATAATGAATTTAGTTATGCTGTTATTAATGACATCAATGGAAAGGAAATCCAACAATCTTCATTACTTAATAAAACTAAAATTTCTATTAATACAACTTATTTGTCAAAGGGGGTTTACTTTGTTAAAATGGTGAAATTAAATGGTGAAATTTATAATAGTAGCTTTGTTAAGAACTAGTCAATTAATTTTATAGAGTCTAAAAAACTTATATAATTTAATTTTTTAGAAGAATTAACTATTTCATTAGATATATTATTGTTTTCATCTGAATCTAGATTAAGGTCATACATCATTTCAGCTTTTATTTTACCTTCTTTATTTTTCCATACTGTATAGGAATAATCATTGTTAGTTAGAGTAAATCCATTATGATAATTAGAAAAACCATTTAGATTAACTGGATTTTCTTCATTTATACTAGTAAGACTTTTGCCTTGTAAATGTTTTGGTTTTTGGATGTTTGATAAGTCACACAAAGTAGGGTATAAGTCTAATAATTCTACCACGGAATTTATCTTATGTTGAGTTTTTTGATTATTATATTTTATTAGTAAAGGTACTTTTAGTGAAGTTTGGTAATTACAGTGTTTTGCCCAAAGATTATGTTCTCCCAGTTGCCATCCATGATCTCCCCATAAAACAATAATAGAGTTGTCATATATTTTTAGTTTTTTAAGGTGATTAATTAACCTCCCTATTTCATAATCAATATAACTAACACAGGCATAATATCCATGTATTAATTTTATTTGTGTAGAATCAGGTATACCTAAAGTTCTATCATTGGGTATGTTAGTGTAATATCTTAATTCTCCATAGTTGTGCATAGAGATTTTAGGTGAGTTTTTTGGTTGATAACGATTGCTGGCTAATTGAATGTCTTTTTTATCATACATATCCCAAAATTCTTTTGGTGCATTAAAAGGTAAGTGAGGTTTTAGAAATCCTATTGCAAGAAAAAATGGTTGATGGCTTTGATTTAGAATATTCAATTCATTAATAGCTTTAGAAACCATTTTAGTATCTGCGTATAAATCTTTAATATTTTCTCCTTTTTCAAAAGCATTGGCAACACCATTATTTTCCTCTGCAATTTTTATATTTTCTAACGTTTGATAGTCTCTCCAATTTTTATCGGCTCTCCAAGCGGGAACAGACCAACTTTCTGGAGAATCATTTTTATGATGTGAGATCTTTCCAAGGCAGAGAGTGTAATATCCATTTTCTTTGTACCATTCTCCTATAGTTGGTACATCATTAGCATCAACATCTATTCTAGTATCATATCCTTTAAATCTATTTGGGTTGGGTCTTAGCCCAGTCAAAACGGATGCCCTAGAAGCGCCACAAACAGGAAAATTACAAACAGCATTTTCATAAAGATATGATTGTGATGCTAAACTGTCAATATTGGGAGAAATAATTTGGCTTTGACCGTAGCAATTTAATTGAGGTCTAAGATCATCTACAGAAATAAAAATAATATTTGGCTTATATTCATTTTCTTTTTTGGAGTAGTTTTTAAAACTGATTAAAATAAAACATAATAGAAAAACAGGAAGTAGGAAATATAATATTTTTTTCATTTTATTGCGTCAGAATATAGTTTGCACTAAATGGTTTCGATCGTATTTTGATTTTATTGTTATTAATAGATAATCTGTTTGCTTTTATTTTTCTGAATTTTTCAGGTCCACCTGCGTTGCTTTTAGTAAATACACCATTAATTCCAGTTTTCCTTGAAAGAGGATTATCGTTATAAATTTCATAAACACCTGCAGTTTTTCCATTAGTAAAATTTTCCATTTCAATTTCTACTATTTCTTCTTTATCAGAAATATTTACAACAACCAAACCTACTTCTCCTGAACTAAAGGAAGATGTATGAATTCTAATTGAATTATTTGTTGTAAGTGTTTCATGGTATTGATCTCCAAAACATTTGTTATAATAATAGTAATGATAATAGGATGGGTGAGGAGTTAGCCAATTAACATCAGTCTCTTTATTAGATGCAAACATTCCATGGTCATGACCATCTTTATAACCATTTTCTATATCCCAAACCATGGCCATTCCATATCCTTGTCTTATTATCTCTCCTAGGGCATGAGCAAAAAATAATCCAGAGGTATGAGAAACATTAGTTGCTCCATCGTTTTTTGAAATGGATGCATTACTTCTAGTATTAAATTCAGTTAGGGCAATTGGTAAGTGATTTATATTTTTATCAGTAAATTTTTTTATTGCGTCGTTAACTACTTTAATGTGAGAATAGGTAGTATCAATTGAGGATAACATTTCCGCTGGCGAAAGTATTGCACCAAATTTTGTATAATAATCGTGAAGAATATAAAAATCTGCATCATCAATAATTTCAGGGATAACTAGTTCATTCCACTTTATTTGTACAGGATCTCTAGTTTTAGGTTTTTGAAATCCTACTACTCCAATTTTTATAGATGGATCAACAGCTTTCATTTTTTCAATAAAAATCTTACAATGTTGTCCATATTTTTTTGGGTCAATTATTCCTCTTTCTTTAACATTGTATCCTGCTTGCCATTTCCCCCAGTTTTCATTTCCGATTTCCCAAAACTTTATATCCAAACCTCTTTTAATATTTACTTCATAAACCCAAGAAGCTGCATAATCAGCTGCATTATTTACTCTTTCTAATTCATCATCAATTTCAGAGTAAAGGCTAAAGCTGTAATTTACGCATATCGACCCTGTTGATTTAGTTCGTAATAAAAGTTCGTAATAATCTTCAGGTCTTGTCCTGAAGTTACCTTGAATTCCTAGTTTGGGGGGTGTAGACTTTTTAAAATTGCTTTTGTATATGATGTTGGGTGTACCTTCAGGGCATTGATTTAAATTAGCGGCGTCCCAAAAATAATCATTAGAGGCATTTCCACCAGGGAATCTTACTACTTGAATTCCCATATCTTTTAAATTAAAAATAAATTCATCATTATCTAAAAATTTTCTATTAGACCAGTGACCTAAATTATTCCCAAAAATATATTTTGAAATTTTGGTTAATGGAGCTTTAACATTGGTAATGGCAAAGGTTGTAACTTCGTCATTTACTTTAATTTCAATATCATCAATCGATATTTTGGGATTTTTCTTTTCTTTCCAATCATCTAAAAAAAAACCTGGGTGACCCTGCATGGCTGGTCTAGCANAGGANAANTTCTTTTTTTCTTGAGATTTAGCATTAAAGTTTAGAAAAAATAGAATTGTAATAAGTATACATCTTTGAATTATGTCTTTAGAAATGATGTTATGCTTAATGCAAAAATTCAATTAAATTTTACTTTAAAACCTGTCATATTTAAANCTAATAATTTTTGTTTGACTTTTATTTAAAAAGTTTGATTAAAAATTTGAATTCTGGCATTTTTTTCTAAATTAGATATTGTTAAATCAACACTAAANTGTTAATAAGTTAAGTTATTATCTGTTATTGTGTTGTTTTTTTTGCTGTTAAAANTNATTTTAAATATAAAAAATGAAAAAATTATACACTTTATTTTTACTTGCATTTGTTGTCACGTCAACAATAATTGCACAAAAAACAATAGTTACCGAAAATTTTGGTGGTAGTTATGCNCACAACGAAAGTATGTCTACAAATTCTAGTGGATGGACACACACTGGAACTGGAGATTTCGTGCATAAAATAGTTTCAGGTTCTGGAGCTTCAGGTTCAAATTGTTTTGCACAGTTAGGAACACCTGGTGCTGCATCTGCATCGCATGATATTCAATTACATGCTGGTAATACATATGAGTTTAAGGCTTATGTTAAAACAGTCCAAAGTAGAATATATGTTACACTAAGAATTAATTCTGGTGGAACAGATGTTGCAACGTCTGGAAATACATCTGCTAATGGTTCTTGGGAAGAATTATCNTGNTCNTATACACCANCTNCTGATGAAATGGCAAGTTTTCAATTTGTCAAGACTCAAGGTCAACTAGCTAACATTGATAAGATAAAAGTGATTTGTACTTCTTGTCCAGATAAAAACTATGTTTTTGATTTTAACGATTCTAAAGAAGGATGGTTAAGTGGTGGNAGTTGTAATGTTACTTTAGGAAATGATGCAATGAATATCAATGCTACTGGAAATAATGCATTAGTCAGATCTGGAANTTTAACTGCTGATTTAGGTTTAACTACTACNGATTATGATAGAGCTAGAGTAACTTTNAGAACACCATATGCTGCAAGTGGAGCTGGTGCTGGTAAGTTATATTTTTATAGTCTTTCTGGTGGTAATTCACAGTTTGCAGTTTTTGATATTACTAGAGATGCAGCTAATACAACAACTTTNCAAACTGTTGAAATTGATTTAACATCAACACCTACTAATGGAAACTACACTGGAAGTATTGCAAGATTAGGATTTAGAACTCCATGGGGAATAGCTGGTGGAGATATTTGTCATTTACAAAAATTAGAATTATTTAACCAACCACANGCACCTGTTCCAGCACTGACGTTAACTGGAATAATGGATCTTGGTTTAAGTGGGAGTTCTGGTAAAGCTTTGATGTTAACAGCAAATCAAAGTATTTCTGATTTAAGTGCTTACGGAATTGGCTCTGCAAATAATGGAGGTGGAACAGATGGTCAAGAATACACATTTCCTGCAGTTAGTGTATCTGCTGGTCAACATGTAGTNTTNTGTAGAGATCAAGCTGCTCTTTCAGGATATTTTTCAGGTTGTTTAGAGCAATTTAATGGAGCAATGTTTCCTACTGTTATTATTGAAAGCTCAAGTGAACCTTCAGGAAATGGTAACGATGCTTATGAATTATTTCANAATGGTAATGTAATTGAAACTTTCGGAGACATTAATAGTAGTGCATATACCTATAGAGACTCATGGGCATGGAAAGACACTGCTTCCGCTAATGTTGGAAATTGGGTTTATGGAGGAAATGATTGTTCTGATAATTCTTCTTCTACTCAGACTTCAAATTGTCCATTTCCTTTAGCAACTACTCCTTGTGTTGCTACTTATGATGTAACATTAAAAGTAAATACTGCAAATATTACTGTTGGTGCGAATGGTATGTATGCTGGTGGTGGCTTTTTAGGTGGCTCAGATGCGTTACAATTAACGGATGCTGATGGTGATGGAACTTGGGAAGGTGTTGCCACAATTTCTGCTGGTTCTGGACCAAATTATTATGCATTTTTTAATAGTCCATCTCATGGAAGTGACTGGGGAACAAAAGAAGATCTTGCTGGTCAAACTTGTGGTATTTCTTCTAATTATAATGATAGAGTACTCCCAACTATAACTTCTGATACAACTATTCAACATTGTTTTGGAAATTGTGCTTTTGATGGCACTTGTAATCCTCCTGTTACTCCTACTTACGATTTAACATTAAGTGTTAACACAGCTGGCATCACTGTAGGTTCTAATGGTATGTATGCCGGTGGTGGTGTATTAGGAGACGCAATGGCTGTTCAGTTATTTGATGCTGATGGTGATGGAACATGGACTGGAACGGTTACTATGAATACTGGTGTAACTGGAAATTATATTTTTTTAAATAGCCCTTCTCATGGTGGAGACTGGGGAACAAAAGAAGATTTAAGTGGACTAGCTTGTAGCGATCCAGCAAATTATAATGATAGAATTCTTCCTGTAATTATTTCTGATACAACAATGTTACATTGTTTTGG
>NYYE01000055.1 GCA_002686655.1 Crocinitomicaceae bacterium
CTTGATCTAAAGGATACCATATGGCACTTGACATTCCAGGTTGAGGAACAGTATTATCATCAATTATTCCAATATCGAATGTTCCACCTCCACTATATAGTTCTAAAGCAGCATAATAATTTCCAGCAGCAATTGGCAGACTTTCAAAAATATTACCATTTTGATAACCAACTGGAATTTCTATGTAACCATTGGCAACATCATTTGCTGTAACTAAATATAAATCTGATGTAAATATTGCATTACCAAAATTTCCTGTATTAAATTCTGTTGAGTCAATGATATAGAGTATGACTTCTGCATCGGCTACAGTATTTGAAGTAATCATGGCTTTTACAGAATTGATAGTATCACTATTTAAAAATGGAAACATGGTTGCACAAACCAATCCGTCAGAAGCATCAGTAGGCCAAGAATAGCTTCCATATGATCCAAGAGCTTGAGTTCCTGTAGGGTGATTATCAATACCATCAAGTGAATATATATCTGTAGTTATTTCAAAATTTCTTTCTAAAACATTATCTCCAAAATTAGCCCCTCCCACTTGATCTGAATCAGAAAAAACAGTGTAAGTACCTTGATAAACTCCTGTTCCTAACATGGATAAATCTGCCAATGTTTCAACATACTCTGATGAATCTGCTTGTAAGGTGTCAGTTAAAGTTGCAGTAACTGAAAAAGAACCGAAGTCTGCATTTAAAGTAACATTAGCCTGACCATTAACACCATCATTAACTACTTCTGCTCCAACAATCCAATCTAAGTCCATTTGAGTTAATGGAGTTCTACCATATTCGGCAAAATAGGTAGATTGACCATAAATCCAAGCAGCATTATTTTGAACATTATTTAAATCTTTTCTAGAAATTTTGACATCATCAACTGCCCAGTACCAAGCCCAGAAATCATTATCCTCATAATAAAATTGAATTAAAACTTGAGATTGACCTCCAATATCAGCAGATACATCAATACTAGTAATTTCAGGATTACCAGAGTTTTGATCATTTGGATAACCAGAATTGTTGGTTATTTCGTATTGTACCCAACTAGCACCATTATCACCAGAAACTCTTACTCCCCTAGTATCTTGCCACCATCTATAGTTATGAGAAAAAGATAAAACAACACTGCTTTCACCTGTTAAGTCTATTGGAGTAGCAATTGTAGCAGTAACAAATATTGGTGTTCCATCTCCGTCACCACCCCCAGTAGCATCAGAATCAATAAATAAAAATCCATTGGAAGCAGTTGATGATCCAAAAGGAGAGAGAGCCCCCACTGGAATAAGATTGGCATCTGTTTCAAACCTCCATTGAGCAGTTGAACCTGTATTGGGGTCAATAGCAACAGTTCCGGGAGAAGTACATGGAGATGTACCGGTTATAGTCGTTCCATTGGCGTAATCATAACCACCTGTTATGTTATAACCAGCGTAAGCACAACTATTATCTGTAACCCAGTCACTTGCATTATCAAATTGGTTTTCCCAAAGCACTAAACCCTTAGGTTCAGCAGTGAAATTTGGTCTAATTTTTTCTAGAATAAATTCATGCTTTTTTGCAAGTTGGTTAGATGAATTTTGTGCGTTAAAAGCAAGACCTGCAAGAACACAAAATATAGAGAAGTAAATTTTTTTCATTTTATTATCATTAAGTTTAGTTAAAACAATAATAAGAAAAAATAACAAAAAGCTAAATTCTAACTAACTATTTCTATTTAGAGTTAAACAAAAATTCTATTAAATAATGGGATTAATCAGTTATCGTAATTCTTTTAGAAAAACTTTTAAAATCATTTAAAACTCTTAAAATATAGATTCCATTTTTCAGATCACTGCTATTTATTCGAGTTTCATTTAAAAATGAATCAGACAACAATACTTTTCCAGAAATATCTAAAATTTCATAATTACTTGAAATATTATTTTTCAAATTAATGTTTATAATGTCATTGGCTGGATTTGGAAATAGCTCTAAAGAACTCATCTGGCTTTCATTTACATTAACATTATTACCAAAAATCATTCTAATTGCAAAAGCATTTCCGTTGGTATAAGCTTGATCTCCTGGAAACCAGATCGCACTTGACCAACCAGGCTGAGCTACAGTATTATCGTCAAGAATTCTAATGTCATAAGTATTACCTCCGCTGTATAATTCAAGTGCAGCATAATAATTTCCAACAGGAAGAGTGAGATTTTCCCAAGTCGAACTATTGGTTAATGGGTCCCAACCCGTATTGTTAGCAACTGGTATTTCAATATAACCATTACTTATATCTTGAGCAGTAACAGTATATAGTTCAGAAATAAAAATAGAATTACTAAATAACCCATTAGTGAAACTCAAAGAATCTAAAATATATAGAATGACCTCGCTTTGAGCTACTGAAGAACTTTGCAAATAAGCCCTTACAGAATTTATCACTTCTTGTTGTTTGATTGGATAAAGTGTAGCACAGACTAAGCCATCAGAAGCACTTGTCCAAGAATTGCTTCCTAATGAGCCAACAGCTTCATAATCTGGCGGATGAATACCTAAACCGTCTAAAGAATAAACATCATTAGTAACCTCAAAATTTCTTAAATAAATATTGTCGTCAAAGTTTCCAGAGCCCAATGTGTCTCCCATAGAAGAAACAGTAATTGTTCCACTGTAACTACCAACTGATAGAGATATAGGATTTAAACTCTCAACTACTTGTGAAGAGTCACTAACTAATAACGGGCTTGTGGCGGTTGTATTAAAATTAGTAGGCCCTATAAAATCTCCATTAACCACTATATTAGTTTGATCCATTGATCCATAGTTATAAACTGAAGAACCTACATAAAAGTTTTGCTCTAAGTGAGAAATAGGTGTTCTACCATATTCTGCTCCTGAACTGTTTTCTCCAAAAATCCATGAAGAGACATTCTGAACGTCATTTTCTGGGGGAACAGTGATTTTTAAATCATCTATTAACCACCCATAACCAGACCCATAAGCATCGTCATCGCTATCGCTCATCCATCTGAATCTGATTTTAACATCAGATTGTCCTCCCACATAAGAAGAAATATTGATTCCAATAAGTTCTTGAACGGCAGGATCGTTGGTAGTAACTTGATCATTAAGTTCTATTTGTGTCCAAGTAAGTCCTAAATCAGTTGATAATTCAACGTAAGTTTTATCATAATTGAATGCCCTATACCTTTGTTCAAATTCTAATGTAACACTAGGATAATTNGAAAAGTCTATTGTATCATTAAGTTCTATGGTGGCGTTTTGAAAATCCACACCCAATCCGCTAGCATTTAGTAAATATTGGATTCCGTTAAAAACAGCAAACCCGTCGGATGCTGTTGACGAAGCCATAGATCCCATATAATTGTCAACATCTGCTGGAGTCGTAGTCACCACTTCCCATTGNCCCTGCAAATTAGGAGCACTAATTGTCCAATCATTTATATTATCAAAAGTATTGTAAACTATNGTATCTGTTGAAGATTTCAATATGTTGGTATTTTGAGCTGTTACAGGCTTATAATCACAAACATTAAAATTACTTTTTAAAATTTGAGCAGGTATTGCTCCAAAAAGACACAGGTAAAACAAAAGTGTATTTAGATTTTTCATATTAATTTTACATTAAATTAAACAGTTTCTTTTTCATATTCTTCCAGTGGTAAACAACTGCAGATTAAATTTCTATCACCATAAGCATTATCAACTCTTCCAATTGGTGGCCAAAATTTATTATTTATTTGGTTAATATTAGGATAAACCGCTTTTTTTCTTGTGTANTTGTGCTTCCAATTGTCATTTATGGCTTCAAAAGCAGTGTGAGGAGCATTTTTTAATACGTTATCTTTGACATCATAAACCTCTTGATTAATTTCTTTTATTTCTTTTCTAATNGAAATCATTGCATCGGCAAAACGATTTAACTCATTAAGTGATTCACTTTCAGTAGGCTCAATCATAAGCGTCCCAGCTACAGGAAAACTTACTGTAGGTGCATGAAACCCATAATCCATAAGTCTTTTAGCAATGTCTTCTACTTCCACTGAAGCTTCTTTTTTAAATGACCTACAATCGAGGATCATTTCGTGAGCAACTTTTCCTGATGGACCACAATAAAGAACATCGTAGTGATTAATTAATTTTGATTTTAAGTAATTAGCATTTAAGATGGCCATTTCAGTAGATTTTTTAAGTCCTTTAGAACCTAAAAGTTTAATATAACCGTAAGAAATAATTAAAATTAAAGCACTTCCCCAAGGTGCACCATTAATGGCTTTTATTCCTTTTTCTCCACCAGTTTTAATAATAGGATTTCCTGGAAGAAAAGGGGATAAGTGTTTGGCCACTCCAATAGGGCCCATTCCAGGACCACCACCACCATGAGGAATGGCAAATGTTTTGTGAAGATTTAAATGACAAACATCTGCTCCAATAAGACCTGGAGAAGTAAGCCCCACCTGTGCATTCATGTTAGCACCATCCATATAAACTTGCCCGCCAAAATCATGAATTATGGAAGTTATTTCCTTAATGTTTTCTTCAAAAACTCCATGAGTCGACGGATAGGTAACCATTAATGCAGCTAAATTTTTCGAATGTAATTGGCCTTTTTCTTTTAAGTCTATTAAATCAATATTGCCTAGTTCGTCACATTTTATCAAAACAACTTCCATTCCAGCCATGACTGCACTTGCGGGATTTGTTCCATGAGCACTTGTAGGTATTAAACATATTTTTCTGTGTCCTTGACCATTTGAAATATGATAAGCTCTAATAACCATTAGGCCACTATATTCTCCTTGTGCTCCACTATTTGGTTGTAGAGAAACTTTATCAAACCCAGTAATTTCACTCAGATCATTTGCTAGTTCATCAAATATTTGCTGGTAGCCTTGCGTTTGGTCGGTGGGTGAAAACGGATGAAGGTTCGCAAATTCTGGCCAAGTAATTGGCTCCATTTCAGTGGCGGCATTCAATTTCATTGTACAGGAGCCAAGTGAAATCATAGCATGTACAAGCGATAAGTCTTTATTTTCTAATTTTTTAATGTACCTCATCATTTCTGTCTCAGAATGATAGGAGTTGAATACATTTTGCTTTAGAATTTCATCGTCTCTTTTATAAAACTGTTTGATTGAGATATTATTTTTTAAAGTAACTGATGCTGTAGGTTGTTTAAATTTCACAAGTGCATTGGCTAATAAATTTAACTGATCCCATGTGGTTGTTTCATCAATTGAAATTGACGCAAAATTTTTGTTGTAACCAATATTTATTTTATTTTTTTCTAAATGTTTTTTTAAGGAATCTAGATCTTCATTAAAGGATAGGGTGTCAAATTGGTTTTCATTAATAATTTTGAAACCATGATCAATTAGTGATTGTTTAAGAGAAGCGGTTTTAGATTGAATAGTTTCAGCAATACTTTTTAATCCTTTTGGACCATGGTATACAACATACATACTAGCCATCACGGCTAGTAGTGCTTGAGCTGTACATATATTTGAAGTTGCTTTTCCCCTTTTAATATGTTGTTCTCTAGTTTGAAGGGCCATTCTTAATGCAGGATTTCCATGAACATCCAAAGACACACCAATAATTCTTCCTGGAATATATCTTTTATGAGACTCTTTACATGCAAAAAAGGCAGCATGAGGTCCTCCATAACCCATGGGGACTCCTAATCTTTGAGTAGATCCTACGACAACATCAGCACCCCAGCTTCCGGGACTCTTAAGCAAAACTAAGCTCATTATATCTGCTATCACAGAAATTTGAATATCTAAATATTTAGCTTTTGAAGTAAAATCACTGTAGTCATGAATTTCACCATAAGCATCAGGATATTGTAATATAACACCAAAATACTCTTCAGTTAATTTTACAGTCGCTGGATTTCCATAAATTATCTCAATTCCCAAAGGTTCAGCTCTTGCAGTTATTACATCTTTAGTTTGTAGAAAAACATGTTCACTAACAAAAAATTTATTCACATTATTCTTGACCTGAGACCTAGACCTCATGTGGTAAAACATAAGCATTGACTCTGCTGCAGCAGTAGATTCATCTAATAATGAAGCATTTGCTAATTCCATGCCTGTTAAATCGGTAATAAAAGTCTGGAAATTTAATAAAGCTTCCAATCTACCCTGCGCAATTTCTGCTTGATAAGGAGTGTAAGCAGTGTACCAACCTGGGTTACAAAGCACATTTCTTTTAATAACACTTGGAGTTATTGTACCATAGTAGCCTTGCCCAATATAATTATCAAAATTACTGTTTTTACTGGCTATTTTCTTTAAATTAGACAAGTAATCCTCCTCACTCACAGCATTTTCAATTTTTAAATCCTCGTTTTTTAAAATAGAGCTTGGTATGGTTTCTTGAATTAATTCATCTACCGAACCTACTCCAACAGCTTCTAACATTTTTTCAACGTCCTTTTCATTAACTCCGATATGTCTGCTTTCAAACGAATTTTGAATCATATTTTTTATTTATCTAAACAAATATATATATACAACTTGTTTCATTTTATTTTGTTAATGAATTGTTTAAATTTAATTTATGAACATTTACAAGCTGTATCACTCATTTTTTACATGTTTTTTATTGTCAATAATTTTTGTTCAAGAAAAAAATGGTCAAGATTCTACAGTTGTTTTACAACTTTTTTCAGGAGATACGGTCATTTACAAGTTATCGCAAAGTAAAACAGATCATTTAACTGGCTTTAAAAAAAAGAAAAATAAAGATATATGGACTTTTAAAATTTATAATAATAATGATGTAGCATATTATACATTAAAAAATCAAGAAAAAGTATGGATTTACCAGACTGATCCAGGTCAGGGAAACTTTTTAGAAATCAATCAGATGGAGAAATTTATTTCTGGAAAAAAAAACGCTAAATATTATTATAAACCTTTGCGACATTTTGTAAGTGGAATTGTATTTGGTTTGGGAATAGGACTTATAGACACCTATAAAGAGGGTTCAGGATTTTTTAATGACCCCAATGGGACTCTTTCTCTTGCTACTCCTTTGCTCAGCACCATATTAATAAGAACCAAAAAACATAAAGTAGTGAGTTTATCTTCAATGTCAGAAAATGAAATTTTAGAATCCCACTACAAAAAAGGATATGCATCTGGCAAAAAGATAAAAAACTCTATAGCTTCATTCTCTGGGAGTTTAATTGGGATTATAGCCATATTTATTTTTAATAATTAGTAAATTTCTTTAGTCTATTGACTTTAAAAAAAATTATACAAAATTTAGTTTTTTCAAATATTTGGATAGCCTTTGGCTCTGTGGGTGTTACAGTAACCACATTTTTATATTCTAATGTAACATTAAATTATTTTTTTCTTGTGCTTGTTTTTTTCGCAACACTTTTTAGTTATAATTTACAAAATTTAAGTGAGAGAAAAGTTCATAAGGATAGATCAAATCAAATAATATGGATCAAATCAAATAATAAAATTATCAAATTTATCACATTAATTGCTTTATTTTTTTCCATTCTTTTTTCTTTTTTTTCTTTAAATTATTTTGCGGTATTTATTTCATCCCCCTTTTTATTATTGGTTATATTTTACCGAATAAATTTTTTCAACAAAATAAAATTCAGAAACATTCCAGGACTGAAAATTTTAATCATTGCAATTTGTTGGACTTGGGCATGTTGTTTATTACCTCAAATTTTATACTCAACAAATATTGATTGGACTCTAGCATGCTTTATCTTTTTATATATAATATTAATTACTATTCCTTTCGATATTAGAGACTTGGAATATGATGAAAAAATTAAGACTATTCCTCAGCAAATTGGAGCCAGAAATGCTCTTTTTTCATCTTTTTTTTTAATCATTATTTTGTTTTTATTATTTGTTTATTTGGCAAATTATAAATTATGTGTCTTTTTACTTATTACTTGTTTGATTTTATTACCTTCAATAAAAAGCATCAATGAATTTTATTATTTAATTTTTATTGATGGACTATTAATTATTTTACCATTTTTTTTAATGTGAAAAAGTCTAAAGTTTTATTAATATATACCGGAGGTACTATTGGGATGAAAGAGGAAGAGATTAAAAAATCTTTGAAACCTTTTAATTTTAATCAAATCACTAATGAAGTACCTGAACTAAATAAGATTAACTGCAGGATTGATGCAATATCTTTTGAAGAGCCAATAGATTCTTCTGATATTAATGTAAATACCTGGGAAGAAATTGGTGATAATATTCATGAAAATTACCAAAAATATGATGGATTTGTAGTATTACATGGAACAGATACCATGTCTTACACTGCTAGTGCTTTAAGTTTTATGTTTCAAAATTTAGATAAGCCTATCATTTTAACTGGATCTCAACTTCCAATAGGTCAAGTTAGAACTGATGGTAAAGAAAACTTAATTACATCTATTGAAATTGCTTCTGCAAAAATAAATAATGAGTCTATCATCAAAGAAGTTGCGATTTATTTTGAATATCAACTTTTTCGGGGAAATAGAACTACAAAAGTAAGCTCTGACCATTTTGATGCATTTATGTCTTACAATTTCCCTTCACTAGCTGATGTAGGAATTAATATCAAATATAATTATAACGCAGTCTTAAAAAATAATAATAAAGAATTTCTTTATTATAAGGGGTTTGACCCAAAAGTGTATGTTGTATTTTTTTATCCTGGGATATTAATAAATGAAGTAATAAATTCAATAGAAAGTAGCCNAAGTAAAATAGTAATTTTAAATAGTTATGGTTCTGGAAATTTACCAATTAGCAAAGAATTATATTCATTTATTCTAGAGCAATCAAAGAAAAATAAAATTTTTCTTAATGTAAGTCAATGTGCTTCTGGTACAATTGAGCAAAACAAGTATGAAAATGGTGAGAATCTAAAAAAGGTTGGGGTTATTGGAGTTAAGGATATGACTATTGAAGCAGTCATTGTTAAATCAATGTTTTTAATAAATAAATTTCCAAACGATAAGCTGAAATTTATTGAAAATTTCAACTTCAATATTGCAGGCGAATTTACTTTATGATTATGTTTTCTTTAAGATAAAATGTTTTTGTTGTAAAAAAGCTATATTTTTTTGTAATTTGGCCTCCGCAAAAAAAAATCAATTTTTAAATATCAATATANATTTACCATGAAAAAAGCAATTTTTATTTTAGGATTTTTAGTATTAGTTATTACCAGTCCTTTTAATGCACAAACNGATTCAATCGATTTAATTGTTTCTGACACTTCAGAAGAACTAGTTGAAAGTCAAGATTCAAACGCTGTTGAAGAAATTACTGAACCAGCTGTTGAGGAAATTTCAGAAGAGAAAAATGAACCAATTGTTGAAGAAGTTGTTGAAGAAGAAACATCAGTTTCTCAATCTTTAAAACTTAAATTTATTGAAGGTGGACCGCTATTTATGTCTTTTGTTTTAATTGCTCTTATTTTAGGTTTAGCTCTCTCTATTGAAAGAATAATCTATTTAAATCTAGCTACAACAAATTCAAAACAACTTTTAGATGATATTGAAAATGCTTTATNAAATGGTGGTGTTGATGCTGCAAAAGAAGTTTGTAGGAATACTCGTGGACCAGTTGCTAGTATTTTTCTTCAAGGACTAGAAAGAAGTTCTGAGGGAGTTGAAATGGTAGAGAAATCAGTTATTGCTTACGGAGGAGTTCAAATGGGATTGCTAGAAAGAGGACTTTCTTGGATTGGTTTATTCATAGCCTTAGCTCCNATGCTTGGTTTTATGGGAACTGTTATTGGTATGATNCAAGCATTTGATATTATTGAACTTAAAGGAGAAGCTAAGCCAGATGAATTAGCTGGAGGTATTAAAGTAGCATTAATTACTACAGTTTCTGGTTTAATTGTAGCTATTATCCTTCAAATATTTTATAATTACATTGTTTCTAAAATAGATTCTTTAGTCAACCAGATGGAAGATGCCTCTATTTCACTTATTGATGTTTTAGTAAAGCATAATCTTGGAAAATAAATTCTTGTAAAATTTCTAAAATGGAAAATAACAAACAAAATTTAATTACAAAGATCGTAACTTATTCAATTGTGTTCTTTGGAATACTTTTTACTGTTTGGGTGATGCGAGACGATAATCCTTCAGAAATGAGTTATGAACAGCAAAAACAATGGGCTATTGTTGAAGCAAAAGAACAAGGNTTAGCTTCAGAAATGACTGCGACTAAATTAAATGCTCATCTTTCTGAAAGAACTTTAGAAATCACTAAAGAAAAACAAGAAACACTNTGGAGCGATGTTTCTGCTCTTATCAATTTCTCAATGTTTATTATTTATTTAGCAATTGGTTTGGTTATTGCTGCTTTTATTTATTTAGCTTATATCGACTCTCAAAAAGCAATAAAATCTCTAATTGGATTAGGAATATTTACCTTTTTTATTCTAGCTGTCTATCTTTTTTCTTTCAATGTAAGTGATCAAGAATTATTTGATTATAACAGTAAATTACTGAGNATAAAAGTTGTTAAGTCTGATATAGTAATGGCTAAAATGGCTATTTCGTCTACAATTATATTAATTTTTATAGCTGTATTGGGATGGGTAGGAAGTCCGTTATTCAAATACCTTAGAAAATAATGGCTAAAAGAGAAGTTGAAGAAATAAATGCTGGCTCAATGGCTGATATTGCCTTTTTGCTTCTGATATTTTTTCTTATAACAACAACAATGAATTTACCACAAGTTCATGAAGAGAGGTTACCTCAAAAATCTGATGTTGAGTTTTTATTAAACGAAAGAAATGTCCTTCAAATAATGGCTAATAAAAACGATAAAATTGGTATTGAAGGAGAGTTTGCTGATATTTCTGATATTCAAAATGCAGTTAAAAAGTTTTACCAACATAAAAATGGGACACCTAATCAACCTGAATANATTGAAGTAACTAGAAAAATTTGTGAAGATACACTAGAGTCTTTAGAGAATGCTTTAAATGTATATCCTGATGCTCCTCTTTTTAAAATAGAACAAGATGCATGGAAAAGAAGACTCGATGCTTGTATTGCTTTTGGCGATGGTTTTCAAACGTTACCTAATAACGCAACAGTTTCTATTCAATTAGACAATTCTACTAAGTATGTTACTTATATGAGTGTTTTAGATCAAATTATGCAAGGACTTAATTCCTTAAGAGATAGTTTGTGTATAAATAGATTTGGTATTTCATTTGAAAAGCTTAATGATAAAGTAGAAAGTGATAAACAAAAAATTTCAGCCATTAGACAGGTTTATCCAAAAAAAATAATGAAAGAAAAAAATAGATCAGTTCAATAATATTTAAGTATGTCTAAATTTTCAAAAGGTAAAAAGAAAAAAAATCCAGCAATTTCAACTGCAGCACTTCCAGATATTGTATTCATGCTTTTATTNTTCTTTATGGTGACTACTGTATTTAAAGAAAAAGAGTCTAAAAAATTGGAAATAGATAAAGTTGCCATNAAAGAAACCATTGATTTAGAAAAAAACATTAAAGCTTCCTATTTTTGGATTGGTAGAGTTCCAGGAAAAGTAGATGATTTTAGAGTCCAGTTAGATGATGATTTAATTAATGACTNTTCAGAGATAAGAGAATATTTAGTGAAACTCAGAAAAAATCCTGAGTATTCTCAAGTTTGGGATTCCCGTTTTTTCAATGTTTTTAAGGTAGATAAAAAAACAGAAATGAGAATTGTAAGAAAAGTTCACGATGAACTTAAAGAAGCTGAGGCTTTTAAAGTTGTTTACTCTGTCAATCGAGAGAAATAGTTCTTTTTCCCCAAAATATTTTCCTATTTATTACTACAGTTGAAAGAATAATTCCAATTGGGATAAATAAGTAGTTTCCTAACAAATCTAGTTGGGTTTCTGTAACAAATTCCCACTTAATTGCCTGCATACATATAAGTGAAAATGAATTGAATCCAAAATGTAATAAAATTGTTAGAAATATATTGTTACTAAAGTTGTAAATATAGCCTAGCAGAAGGCTTGCAAATATTATTGATAATAAGTTATCTATTTGAAAATGAAGAATTCCAAATATTAAAGATGTTATTATTATTCCAGCATTATTATTTTTAAATAAACCAATGCATATGTCTTGTAAAATGCCTCTAAAAAATAATTCTTCTCCAACTGCAGGAATTATAGCTAATAAAATAATGTTAAATAGAAAACCAGAAAAACTGTCGGTAATAAATCCTTCTTGAATTTTGGTATTAAAATCTTGTTGATTCTTTAAAAAATCTTGGGTTGATAATGGTAGAAAATCATATCCAATGTAAGTAGAAATTACTAAAAGAATTTGAGCTATTCCTAGTAAAATAAAAAAATAAATTATGAGTTTCACCCAATCTTCTCTTTTAGGAATNANATAATTAATGGTCATGGATCTAATGATAATTAAAAATAAAATTGAAGGTATAAGGAAGGTCCCTAATTGATCGAAAAAAGCCAAAGCTTTATGAGCGTATAAATACTTAAATTCTTGATTTTGAAGGTCATTGTATATTTCTAAACCATTTAAGTCCCATATTTTATCAATAAATCCAATAGCAATCATATTAAATAATAATTTGACTACTAAAACAATAGAAATTGATAATAAAAATAAGCCAAGGTATTTTCTAACAGGAAGTAAAGCTTTATTTTTCATGAACGAAATATAGTAATTAGTTGTTAATCCATAACTTTACAATATAATTATGATTAAAATAGGCAATATATCNTTAGGAGAGTTCCCTTTATTGTTAGCTCCTATGGAAGATGTTAGTGACCCTCCTTTTAGAGCTTTGTGTAAGAAGTATGGTGCAGATATGATGTATACAGAATTTATTTCATCTGAAGGCTTAATTAGAGATGCTGTTAAAAGTGTAAAAAAGTTAGATATTTTTGAATATGAAAGACCTATTGGAATTCAAATATTTGGATCTGAAATTTCATCTATGCGACAAGCTACTGAAGTTTGTGAAAAGGCCAATCCAGATATTATAGACATTAATTATGGATGTCCNGTTAAAAAAGTTGCCTGTAAAGGAGCAGGAGCTGGAATTCTTCAAGACATTCCTAAAATGGTAGAAATGACTAAGGAAATAGTAAATTCAACAAATCTTCCAGTTACAGTTAAAACTAGATTAGGATGGGATGAAAATTCAAAATATATTGTTGAAGCAGCAGAAAGGTTACAAGATGTTGGAATTAAAGCAATTTCTATTCATGGCAGGACTCGTGCTCAAATGTATAAGGGTGATGCTGATTGGTCATTAATTGCTGATGTTAAAAACAACCCAAGAATGAATATTCCTGTTTTTGGAAATGGAGATATTGATTCTCCACAAAAGGCTTTGAAATATAAAAATAGGTATGGAATTGATGGTATTATGATTGGAAGAGCAAGTATTGGGAACCCATGGTTTTTTAATCAAGTAAAACATTTTATGAATACTGGGAAAGAGTTGTCTTTACCTTCTTTAGAAGAAAGAGTAAAAGTTGTTAAGGAACATTTAGATTTTAGTATTAGATGGAAAGGGGAAAGAGTAGGAATTGTTGAAATGAGAAGACATTATGCAAATTATTTTAAAGGAATTCCAAATTTTAAACCGATTAGAACGCAGCTAGTTACTTTAGAATCTACTCAAGAAATATATTCAGTTCTTAATAATATTGTAAATCAATTTGAATTAGAACCGGTATGAAAATTTATACAAAGTCTGGAGATAAAGGAGAAACCTCACTTTTTGGAGGAGAAAGAGTTAAAAAAAATCATTTAAGTATTAAGGCTTATGGAACTATTGATGAATTAAACTCATGGATAGGTCTTATTAAAGATAAAATGGGGGATAAAGAAACTGATTTGTTGATTTCTGTTCAAGAACAACTTTTTACCATTGGCTCTTACTTAGCTACAGGAAATAATAAAAAAATGATGATACACTTGCCTCCTATGAATTCTGATTGCACAATAAAACTTGAAAAATCAATAGATAAAATTCAAAATTTATTGCCAGAAATGAAAAATTTCATTTTACCAGGGGGAAGCATTCTTTCATCATATTGTCATATTGCTAGATGCGTATGTCGTAGAGCGGAGAGGCTAACTATTGAAACTGCAGAAATACAAGAAGTGAGCCCTATAATTATTGAATTTTTAAACAGGTTATCTGATTACTTATTTGTTTTGTCAAGAAAAGTACTTTTTGATGCAAAAATTCCTGAACAGCCATGGATACCTAACAATAAATAAAATTAATTTANCATTAATTTTTTTAAATTTTCTTTGGATTGTCGTTAAAAAAATTACTTTTGCCAATTCTTATAATTGATTTTATGTATTGGACTTTAGAATTAGCATCTTATTTAGAAGACGCTCCTTGGCCAGCTGCCAAAGACGAATTAATAGATTTTGCTATGAGGACAGGTGCTCCGTTAGAAGTAGTAGAAAATCTGCAAGCTATTGAAGATGAAGGGGAGATATATGATAGAATTGAAGAAATTTGGCCAGATTACCCTACAAAAGAAGATTTCTTCTTTAATGAAGACGAATATTAATTCCCACTCTTCTATTTTACCTTTTTTAAGATAAACATTNGTTATAATTCCAACTATTCATCTATTTTTGTTTTCCGAAAATTGATCAAATGCTTGATGGTATACTAAAAAAAATATTTGGCGATAAGAATCAAAAAGATCTCAATGAGCTTTTACCTATTGTAGATCTTACTAATGAAGCATATGAAAAATTGCATGGCATTAGTGATGATGAATTAAGAAACAAAACCAAAGAATTTAAAGACATTATAAGCAATTCCTGTAAATCTTTTAGAGATGAAATAAAAGACTTAAAAAATAATGCAAAGTCTGATGAACTTAATATTTCTGAAAAAGAAGCCATTTATGAAAAAATTGAATCTATACANAAACAAGAAAATGAATCTATAGAATCCACTCTTTTAGAAATTATGCCAAATGCATTTGCAGTAGTCAAAGAGACTTCTAGAAGATTAGCAGAAAACGGACAACTTAAAGTCATAGCTAATGATAATGATATAGACTTAGCTAATAAATTAGATGCTGTTTCTATAAGTGGTGAGCACGCTATTTGGAAAAATAAATGGGATGCTGCTGGTACAGCAGTTGACTGGTCTATGATTCATTACGATGTTCAATTAATGGGTGGAGCAGCTCTTCATAAAGGTAAAATAGCCGAAATGATGACAGGAGAGGGAAAGACTTTGGTAGCTACTTTACCTGTTTATCTTAACGCATTAGTAGGAAAAGGAGTTCATCTTATTACGGTTAATGATTATCTAGCAAAAAGAGATTCTCAATGGATGGGCCCTATCTATCAATTTCATGGTCTTTCTGTAGATTGTATTGATTTATATCAACCACATTCTCCGGAAAGAATCAAAGCTTACAATGCTGATATTACATTTGGAACAAATAATGAATTTGGATTTGATTATCTAAGGGACAATATGGTCTCTGAAACTGAGGGATTGGTTCAAAGAAAACATCACTNTGCAATTATAGATGAGGTTGACTCCGTATTAATTGATGATGCGAGAACACCTTTAATAATATCAGGACCTGTTCCNAAAGGAGATGAGCAGGAATATGTTGGCCTTAAGCCTAAAGTTGAAAAATTAGTTAGTTATCAAAAAAAATTAATTAATGGACTTCTTAATGAAGCCAAAACAAAAATTGCTAAATCAGAGCAAGAGGGAATAGATAAGAAAGAACAAAAAAAATTATTTGAAGAAGGNTCATTATCATTATTTAGATCTTTTAGGGGACTCCCAAAAAATAAAGCATTAATTAAATATTTAAGTGAACCAGGTGTTAAAATCCATTTACAAAAAACGGAAAATTTTTATTTACAAGATAATGCTAAAGAAATGCCTAATGCAGACGAGCCATTATACTTTGTAATCGATGAAAAGAATAATACTATTGATTTAACTGAAAAAGGAATTGATTTAATTTCTGGGGAAAATGATCCAGAATTTTATATTTTACCNGATATTGGAGCAAAAGTTGCTGAAATTGAAGAAAATACAGCCGATGCCCAACAAAGAGTAGAGTTAAAAGATCAGATGATGTCTGATTACGCCATCAAGGCTGAAAGAATTCACTCTATGAACCAGCTGCTTAAGGCATATTCTTTATTTGAAAAAGATGTAGAGTATGTCGTAATGGATAATAAAGTTAAAATTGTCGATGAGCAAACAGGAAGAATCATGGACGGAAGAAGGTATTCTGATGGTCTTCATCAAGCTATTGAAGCTAAAGAGAACGTAAAAGTTGAGGCTGCTTCTCAAACTTATGCAACAATAACTCTTCAAAATTATTTTAGAATGTATCANAAGTTAGCTGGTATGACTGGTACAGCTGAAACGGAAGCGAAAGAATTATGGGATATTTACAAGCTTGATGTTGTTGTTGTTAAAACCAATAAGCCAATTGTTAGAAATGATCAAAATGATTTAGTTTATAAAACAGGTAGGGAAAAGTATCAAGCTATCATCCAAGAAATAGAAAATATACGTTCTAAAGGTAGGCCAGTTTTAGTAGGAACTACATCTGTAGAAGTTTCTGAATTATTGTCAAGAATGCTTAAAATTAAAAAATTACCTCATCAGGTATTAAATGCAAAGTTGCATCAAAAAGAGGCAGAAGTAGTGACAGAAGCTGGTAAACCCGGAACTGTAACTATTGCAACAAATATGGCTGGTAGAGGAACAGATATTAAACTTGGAGAAGGAGTAAAAGAGGCTGGAGGCTTAGCAATTATTGGAACAGAAAGACATGATTCAAGAAGAGTTGACCGACAATTAAGAGGGAGAGCTGGAAGGCAAGGAGATCCAGGATCTTCTCAATTTTTTGTTTCTCTTGAAGATAATTTAATGCGACTTTTTGGTTCTGAGAGAATAGCCAAGATGATGGATAGAATGGGTCATCAAGATGGAGAAGTTATTCAGCATTCCATGATTACTAAATCTATTGAAAGGGCTCAGAAGAAAGTGGAGGAAAATAATTTTGGTATTAGAAAAAGACTTTTAGAGTTTGATGATGTAATGAATAGTCAACGTACAGCTATTTATAACAGAAGAAAAAACGCATTGTTTGGAGATAAGTTAGATTTAGACATAGATAATATGATATTTGATATTTCTAATTTAATAGTTGTAAATGCTCAGCAAAACTCTGATTTTGAAGATTTTAAGTATAATATTATTGCCAGTTTTGGGATTGAATCACCATTTTCAGAGAAAGAATTTTTAGAAAAAGACGCCGCTTTATTAACTGAAGAGCTATACAAAGAAGCAAAAGATAAATATCATAGAAAGACTGAGAGAATTAAATCAACTGCATTTCCTGTAATCAAAAATATTTATGAAAATCAGTCAAATAATATTGAAAATATTGTTATTCCATTCACTGATGGAAGAAAGGCTATGAAAATTGTTGCAAAACTTGAAAAAGTTTATGAAACTGAAGGCTCAGAAGCTTTAAAAGCTTTAGAAAGAAATATCACTTTAGCTTTTATTGATAATGAATGGAAAGAACATTTAAGAGAAATGGATTTTCTTAAACAAAGTGTTTATCATGCACAATATGAGCAAAAAGATCCTCTATTAATTTATAAGCTGGAAGGTTACGAACTTTTTCAGAATATGATGGATAAGATGAACAGAGANATAATATCTTTTTTAATGAAATGTCAGTTACACGATCCTAATGAACAAACTGTTTCTTCTGCCCCTTCTCAAAAACCAAGACAAGATTTTAGTAAATTAAAAGCTGGAAGAGAAGATTTAGCTCAAGCTACTCAAATGAATAATGAAATGGCTCAGCAAAATCAATCTCAGCCGGTAAAACATTCACCAGTTATGGTTGCTAAAAAACCAGGAAGAAATGAAAGAGTTAAAATTTTAAATCTTCAAAATGGAGAAACTAAAGAGTTAAAATTTAAACAAGCCGAGCCCTTAATAAATTCTGGAGGATGGCAAATGGTAGAAATTTAATTATTAACCTATTAAATACTAAATTTCAAATAAAAAGAAACAAAACGTTTGAGTTAAATAAAATTTATAAATCAAATTGATTTTTTTTAAGCATATTTTTATTTTTTCTTTTTTTTTCTCTCTTATCCTAAATGCTAATGCCACTTCCTATTTTATAAGTACTTCATTAGGAAATGATAACAATAATGGACTTAGTTCTAATCAACCTTTTAAATCAATTGAAAAATTAAATAGCATAACTTTCCAAGCTGGGGATTCTATTTTGTTTAAAGCAGGTGAAAGTTGGGAAGGAATGTTTTGGTTAAAAGGTTCTGGGGATTCAAATAATTCAATTGTTGTAGATATTTATGGTGGAGTGGGAAAAGCCACAATTAATGGTAATGGATATCAATCATGTATTTTAA
>NYYE01000056.1 GCA_002686655.1 Crocinitomicaceae bacterium
GTTGATTTAACAAACCTTGAAAGAGGAATGTATATGGTCAACGTTGAAACTAACAACGGAACAGTAATGGAATCAGTTATTGTTCAATAAGTTTTAGTTCCATTTATTATTTGAAAGGGAGGTCAAAGACCTCCCTTTTTTTGTACATACAAAAGGATATCTGGACTTTGACGGATTTATTCTAATAAAAAGAAGAAAAAACATACTGCAAAACCTCTCTTTTTTGTAAATTGAGTGAAAATTTAAATATGATAAAGTCAATTACAAAAATTATACTTCTGATTTTCTTTTTTCTCCCTTTCATTGGAAATTCACAATGTCACTATACTATCGACATGCAAGATAGCTTTGGTGATGGATGGAATGGTGCTTCAGTAGATGTAGACATAAATGGAGTTCCAGTAACATCGTTTGGATTTACTAATGGAAACAATAGTACTGATTCAGTATTTACATTGAATGGAGATATTGTAGAATTCAACTTTGTCTCAGGAAATTGGGATACGGAAATAACCTTTCAGGTTTATGATCCTAGTGGAGTTCAAATTTTAAACATCGGGCCTTTTGCTACTAATGATGGTAATGATGGCTTTTTATTAACAGATACTTCTAACTCTACTTGTCTTCCTCAAAATGTATCAGTAACATTCAGAGTAGACATGAACAATACTGTTGCTTCATTTACAACTCCTGAAATTAACGGAGACTGGAATAGTTATTGTGGTAATTGTGATGTATTAAGTGATCCAGATGGAGATAATATATGGGAGACTACTTTGACTTTATTATCAGGCTCCTACGAATATTATTTTAGTGCAGATAATTTACAGGTTCAAGAAACCCTTAATTCATCTGAATTATGCACTAACGGAGATCCAAACTCCACCAGACGACTAATTAGTATTTCCAATCAAAATATTATTCTTCCAATAGTATGTTGGAATTCTTGCTCGCAATGTAATGATTTCCCTCAACCACCTACTGGAGTTCCCTGTAATTCTGGAGTTCCATCCTTAGCATTCACAGATGACTTTGAGCAACAAGGTAATTGGACTGGTGATTTTGGTACAGGAAATGGTATTTGGCAACTTAATTCTGGGGGCACTGGTTCTGGTGGAACAGGTCCAGACGCAGCACATAGTGGTATTTCTTATTTTTATTATGAGTCTAGTACTTTTGGTGGCGGTGGAGCAAGTCAATTTGATACTGCAACGATTATATCTCCTCAAATAGATTTGACTAACGCTGTGGATGGAGCTGAACTATCTTTTTGGGTGCATGCCAGAGGAAGCTCAATGGGAACATTATCAGTTGGATTATCAAATAGTTCTAGCGGCCCTTTTAATAATGTATACAATCAATTAGGAGAAACACATTTAGCAGGAAACTCTCCTTGGACTCAAATTGGAATTGATGTGAGTTCTTACCTTGGACAAACTTTATATGCCAGCTTTACTTACACTAGGTTACCACAAGCAAACCCAACTTACACTGGCGATTTAGCAATAGATCTTTTAGAAGTTATTACTTGTTCTAGTTGCCCTTCCCCATCCAATATTTCATCCAATAACATAACATCTAGTTCAGCAGATATTAACTGGACTACCAACGGGACTGAAACACAATGGGAAGTAAATTATAATGGTAACAGTATTGTTACTTCAAACTTCCCCGTGACATTAAATAACCTCAATCCAAATACTACTTACAATGTAACAGTAAGTGCAATTTGTTCTTCGACGAACCAAAGTCCAACTCCATATTCTACAACATTCACTACTCTTTGTAATTCCGAAATCGCTCCATATATAGAAGATTTTGATAATGGAATTTCCAATTGTTGGAGTCAAGAATTAGCTACTGATGATTTTGATTGGACTTTAAATACAGGTCCTACACCGTCAAATGGATTTGGAACTGGCCCAACAGATGATGTTACCGGAGGTGGGAATTATATATATACTGAAGCTTCAAATCCTAGAGACCCTGGAGATATCGCTATAATTTATTCTAGTTTTATTGATGTAAGTAATCTAAACTCTCCAGAACTTAATTTTTATTACCATATGTTTGGCCCTAATATGGGAACTTTAGAAATCGAGGTTTTTGATGGTAATTCATTTACAAATATTTTCACATTAACTGGTGACCAGGGCGACCAGTGGTTTCAAAATAGCATTCCCATAGTTACCACTTCTAATATTATCCAATTTAAAATTATTGGTGAAATTGGCGGAAACTGGTCAGGAGATATAGCTATTGACAATTTTGAAGTTCGTGAAGCACCAACTTGTCCAACCCCAACAAATCTAGCATTCTCAAATGTGACACCAAATTCTGTTGTTCTAGATTGGGTTCCTGGAAATAATGTCAGTTCATGGATAGTTAATTATAACGGTAATTTAGTAAGTACTTCAACAATTCCATACACTTTATCTAATTTAGTTTCTGACTCAACTTATAATATTTTTGTAACTGGGCTTTGTGCAAATAATGATACCAGCTATTCTTCTAACACAGTTTCTGTTACAACTGCATGTCCTTACAGAATAGCACCTTTTACAGAAAATTTTGATGCCTCTTTCCCTCTGTGCTGGTCTCAGGAAATCAATAATGATGATTTTGATTGGGATTTAGAAGCGGGTGGAACGCCTTCTGCAAATACAGGCCCGTCTGATGATGTTAGTATTGGTGGAAATTATATGTATACTGAAGCATCAAACCCAAGGGATGATGGAGATTTTGCAATTATTTACAGTGAATCTATAGACATAAGTGGTCTTAACAATCCAAAATTGAATTTTTACAGCCACATGTATGGTTCAGCAATTGGAGAAATACAAATTGATATGTTTGATGGAAATTCATATACTCCTATCTTCAATAAAATTGGTGATCAGGGTGATCAATGGGTTGAAGAAAATGTCTATTTAAATACTACATCAAATTATATACATTTTAGAATAACAGGTATTTTAAGTGTTAATGCTAATGGTGATACTTGGCCAGGGGATATGGCATTTGATGAATTCAGTGTTATTGAAGGTGTTGGAGATGATTTAGAAACAATTAATGGATATGCAAATTCAGCATGTGATTTAAGTAATGCTGAGATTGTCACAATTGAAATTGTAAACCCTGGAGCATCACCACAGAATAATTTTGATGTTTCTTACACTATTAACAATGGTTCTGCAGTGATTGAAACTTTTACAAGTACTGTAAACCCTGGAGATACTGTAATGTATAATTTTAATACAACTGCTGATTTAAGTGCAGATGGGGTATATAATATTGATTATGAATGTTTATTATTAAACGATCAAAATACCTCCAACAACTTATTTTCAGGTATTAATGAAAACTTTGTAAGCCCTAATCCTCCTACAACAATTGATGACACTATTTGTTTAGGCGATACAGCTTTTCTGGAAGCTACTAGTAATCAAGGCTTAATCAATTGGTATAGTGATCCAAATGGAACCGCTTCAATTAATACTAATGCTGTAACACCAAACATTACAACTACCTATTATGCCGAAGTACAAGCATCTAATTTTTATAAGGATGACTTTGAGAGCTATCCAATTGGATCTTTAATTGCACAATCTTCCGCTTTCTGGACTACACTTTCTGGAGCAGGTGGAGGCCCTTTTGACGCTTTTATTTCAGGAGCTCAAATGTCATCTGGTAATAATTCTATTTACGTAAATCAATTAAATGATGATGATTTATATCTTTTATTTAATCCGCTTGCAAGTGAAGGGATTGTTGAAATTAGTATGGATTTAAGAATTGAAACTAGTGCACATATTAATCTTCAGGACGAATCTTTACCAGCTTCTAATGAAATTTTTGAAATAATTTTGAGTTCAGGAATTCTAGAATTTGATATTGGCCCAACTGTATTGACCACTCCATATCCTGGAAATAATACTTGGTTTAATTTAAAACTAGAGGGTAATTTAGCATCTTCTACATGGAATTTATATATAGATGGAGTTTTTGTACTTGGATCTTATATTGCTGGCGCAGACCAAGTCGGATCTGTGAATTTTAGACCAGAAATTGGAGATGAATATTATATTGACGATGTAGAATGGTATGTAATTTCTGATGACGACTGCATCAGTGGATTATCCCCACTTACAGTTACAGTTGAAGATTGCAGCGCTATTGGTGAAAATATAATACATGATTTAGAATTATATCCTAATCCAACAAATGGAATTTTAAATTTTAATGGTACTACACTTCTACGGGTTATTCAAGTTATAGATAATCACGGAAAAATTGTTTATGAAAATAACATAAATAGCATAAGAGGAAGCTTAGATTTAAATCATTTAAATAGAGGAATATACTTCATAAAAGGATTTACAAATTCAGGAACGATTCACAAAAAAATTATTCTCAATTAATCTTAAATAAATATGAAAAAAATATTATTATTTTTAATAACAATAAGCTTTTTCTCAGCCTATTATGGACAATATTGTTCTAATGGAGGTCCAAGTAGCACTTTTGACTCCAATGTTGAAAGTGTTTTTCTTTCTGGTGAAAATAATAGTTCTATTAATTACACAGGTTGTCCTGGAGTTACAGGTGTTGAGAATCAATCTGCTTTAATTGTAGAACTTGCTGCGGATTCTACTTACACTATTGATGTTCAATTTGGTACTTGTGGCGGTAACTATAATAGTGCTGGGGAAGTCTGGATTGACTGGAACCAAAATACAATTTTTGAGTCTAACGAATCCATTGGAACATGGACTGGCACTCCTCCTACTGCATTATCTAATTTCACTTTCACTGTTCCATCAATTGCCTTCACTGGCGTAACAGGTATGAGAGTGATGCAATATGAAGGAGGGTCATTACCATTAGACCCTTGCGCTAGTTTTACATGGGGATCTGTCGTAGACTTTTCAATAAATATTTCTGGAGGCTATACGCCTACATGTCCTGCTCCTCCTGTTCAGTTTATGGCTGCCATTAATGTAACTGCAAATGATGCAACACTTCAATGGGTTCCTGCAGGATCAGAAACTGAATGGATAGTTGAACATGGGTTAGGTGGTTTTACACAGGGGACTGGAACCTCTTCTCTTGAATTATCAACAAATGTTTTTATCACTGGTCTATCTCCTATCACAACATATGACTTTTATGTACAAGCAATTTGTGGACCTGGAGATACTAGCCTTTGGTCTGGACCCTTTTCTTTTATCACTCCATGTGCTGCTTTAACTCCTCCTCAACTAGAAGATTTTTCTGGTGGATTCCCTCCAAATACATGTTGGGAAGTTGCTGGCGATGGAGATCCTGGAACTGGACCATTAAGTTTAGGATTTAGTAATTGGTACCAAGATGGCTTTGGGAATGTAGGAAATACTGGCGCTGTTGGAATTAATCTATACACTACTGGAAAAAATGAATGGATATTAACTCCTCAATATGATTTGTCAAGCGGCGGCCCTTTCCAAATAGAATTTGATTTTGGGGTTTTTACTTGGCCTACAACAAGTCCTGGAACTCTAGGTTCAGATGATAGAGTTGAAGTCTTAATTTCAAGAGATGGTGGAGTAACCTGGAATGGATTAGCCAACTTTAATAACAATTATATCACTGCTCCAAACGGCAATCACGAAATCATTCCATTGCCTAGTGATACTGGAATTGTTCAATTTGCCATATGGGCTTCTGAAGGAACTGTTGATGATCCGGAAGATAATGATGCTATGATAGATAATTTTGCAGTTTATCCTATTCCTAGTTGTCCACAGCCTCTATACATAAATGCATTTAACATAACTCCTGACAGTGCAACATTATCTTGGTCTGTTTTTGGGACAGACACTTCTTGGGTTACTTATTTAACCCCTGTCGGAGTTGCACCAGATACCAGTCACTTAACAATGTCTAATAATGATACCATAACTTTTGGTGGGTTATCCTCCAATACTTATTATGATTTTTATGTTCAGGGTATTTGTGGTCTAGGAGATTCTAGTTTTCTGACAGGCCCTTTTACATTTGTTACCAGTTGCTTACCTATAAGTTCGCCATATTTTCAAAATTTTGATAATACAATTGCTCCCAATTATGACCAATGCTGGTCTAGCTTGAATAATAGTGGTAATAGTTTTGCAGATGTTCAGTCAACTGATAACACTTTTGATCCCATAAGATCTGCTCCTAACTCTATTAGATTTTATAACTCTGGAGGAAGTAGCGGCGAATTATTTTTTATCAGTCCCATGATTTCAGATTTAGACTCTACAAAAAGAATTAGATTTCATTTAAATAATAATGGGTTTTCAACTTCAGATTTAATTGTGGGAACGATGAGTGATCCAACTGATGCTACAACATTCACACTTTATGAAACTGTTTTTAATGCATCATTTAATAATGGTTGGCAAGAAATCATAGTAAGCTTTGATGGCTATAATGGAGTTGATAATTACATTGCATTAGGTCACGGACTTAATAATACTTATGATTATATATTTCTTGATGATTTCCATTACGAAGATATCCCTTCTTGTGTCAAACCTTCCAATTTAACAGCTTCAAATATTACTTCAAATAATGCCGATATAAGCTGGGTTGCTGGGGGGAATGAGTCCTTATGGCAAATACAATGGGGAACTATTGGCTTTAGCCCTGGGACTGGGACAATAGATACTACATCTAATCTAAATTATTCCTTAAATGGACTAAATTCTTCTATGGGTTATGATTTTTATGTAAGAAGTTTGTGCGGTGCTGGAGATACAAGTTATTGGCAAGGACCTCTTACATTTAATACATTAATACAAGGCCCAATAGGTGTCAACTGTACTTCTGGAGGTAATGCAGGGGTTATTTATTTAGATGATTTAGAAAGTCAAGGTGGTTGGACAGGAAATTTTGGCAGTGGGTCTTTTGCATCAACCGGAATGTGGAATGTTAATTCTGGAAGTACTGGTTCTGTTGGAACTGGTCCTGACTTTTCTCATAGCGGAAATAATTATTTTTATTATGAAACAAGTGGAACGAATCCAACTTCAGGAAACATTGTCTCTCCCTTAATTGACTTAAGTACAGCAACTGATGAAGCTGAGCTTTCATTTTGGATTCATGCTTATGGTGCCGAAATTGGTACCTTAAATTTAGGTATTGGGAATTCTCCAACAGGTCCATTTACTACAGTTTTTTCAACAAGCGGAGAAATACAAACTTCAAATATCGATCCTTATCAAAATGTTGGAATAAACTTATCATCTTATTTAGGCCAACAGATTTACCTGCAATTTGATTATACTAGTGGTAATTCTTATACAGGTGATATAGCTATTGATTTAATAGAAGTTAGCTCTTGTATTTCATGTCCAAGTCCTACACCTTCTTCTCTTTCTGTTAATAGTATTTCTGCAGACTCTGTTAATCTAAGCTGGCAAGGGGCTGCTAACCAAAATAGCTGGATGGTCTACTTGGTGCCCGATACATCTACTTTAGCTAACACCACTCCTTTATTAGTTACCAATGATACTGTTAATTTATCTGTAGATCCAAATTTAAATTATAGCTTTTATGTAAATGGGATATGTAGTGGAGGTGACACCAGTGTTTTAGCAGGGCCCGTGAGTTTTAGCACTCCTTGTGTAAGTTTTGTTTCCTTCCCTTATTTAGAAGAATTTAACTCTTGGCCCCCAAATTGTTGGGATTTATCTGGAGGTACTCAGACATGTGTCCATTATAACGGAACATCCGCTGAGGCTAGTTTTTGGAGTTGGACTTCTGGCGAGTTTGCTTATATGACCTCTCCAGTTTTTGATGTTTCAAATATGGTTAGCCCTGAACTACTATTTGATTGGTCGCACCAATACAATAGTTTTTATCCAAATGATGCTCTTGAAGTATTAGTTTCCAGTGACGGAGGTATAAATTGGACGCAAATCTGGTACAAAACTGCCACTGATTTAGAATCTAATGATGGCGCTTCCACCGGCTCACCTGGCACTTTTGTTAACTCTGGAAGAATTACTTTATCTCCTTACGGAAATTCTATTATGATTCGTTTCCATTTTGCTTCTGGCTATGGTCCAGACTGCTTTATTGATAATGTTGAAATCAAAGAAGCGCCGCAAAATGACATAGGTATTGTTGTTGCTAATTTACCTACTGCTTCAACTGGATGTGAAGTAGATAGTTCTGTTGTTACTGCCACTATTTTTAACTTTGGTTATCTATCTCAAACAGGATTCAATGTCCAGTATTCCCTAAATGGAACTCCAACTGTAGAAACTGTCTTTGACACTCTTCAACCAGGTGACTCACTACTTTACACATTTAGTTTGCCTGTTGATTTAACTCAAGATGGATCATATAGTTTTGACTTTACTACTAATTTACCTAACGATGATGACACAAGTAATGATGCCTACGGGACAACCCTTACTTACGAAAATTATTACACACCTTTTGCTCCAACTGTGACTGATGATACTGTTTGTGTTAATTCCTTCTACCCCAACGGAAACGTAGCAACATTAACTGCTTCTGGCCCTTTGGGAGTTGATTTTGATTGGTTTGATGCTGCCGGTAATTTTATTGGAACAGGAGATACCATGGTTACAGATACAATAAATACTTCAACTAGTGTATATGTCGCCTATCAAGAATTAGCTCCAGGGAACATAGGAGCTGCCAACACCAATTTTGGTGGTGGTGGTTATTACAACTTTTTCACTGAAGGTTTAATGTTTGACGTATTTAATGACATGACTATCGATTCCGTTACAATTTATCCTTCTGATACAGGAACAGTTGGCATAATTATTCAAAGCGTTCTAGGTAGTACTGTTTATAATGGAAGTTATACTATAACAGCACCTGTTAATACCATCACTGGGCATAAAGTTCCAATTGGAGTAAATATTCCAGCAGGATATGCTTACGGAATGTATATTTCTGCTATCAGTCCAGGAACCTTATCGCTATATAGAAACACAACTAATGCTTCCTATCCATACAACTTTGGAAATGCAGCGTCCATTACACAAGCATCTAACGGTTCAACTGACTTTTATTTCTTCTTTTATAATTGGGATGTCTCAACAATAAGTTGCTATAGTGATATGCAAGAAGCCGAGATATATGTTGACAACTGTACTGGAATCAACGATAATATAGTTTCAGACTTTTACATCTCTCCTAACCCGAATAATGGAGAATTTGAAATCAATCTTTCTGATATAAACTCAAATACTCGACTTGAAATACTTGATCTTAGTGGGAAATTAATCTATGAAAATATACTAGACAGTCATAATAAGTCAGTTAATATTAAATCTATTAGCCGAGGAGTTTATCTCATATCTTTAATTGAAAACGGAAATAGAAAAACTAAAAAATTAATTATTAAGTAATTGTCATATGAAAAAAATTTTCAAATTTTTATTAGTAAAAATAATTTTAGTTGTTACTGGGTCAACTATTCTTAATGCTCAATGTCCTGCTGTCCCCTCACCCTATACTGAAAATTTTAGTGGAGGGGCACTACCAAGCTGTTGGCAACAAAGTGCAACCAGTGGTGATGGTTGGAAATTTTCAGGAACACCTGGCTATGCAGCTGCCAATAATGGTAGACCAGCTGGAACTTTTGCATGGGTAGATTTCTCAGGAACAGACGCAGGAACAGTTATGGAAGTAGTACCTGTTGATGTCTCAAGTAATACTAATCCACAAATTGAATTTGATTTCTTCTGTTTTAATACGACTCAACCAAACCCAACAAATATTCTACATATAGAAGCTAATGATGGAACTGGCTGGATTTCTGTGGGGACAATTCAAAATAACACTTTTAACGGTTGGGCTCCATATACATATACATTAGTTGGTTTTGATGTCAATGGTATAGTAAGTGTTAGATTTAGAGCTGAGTCAGGTGGAGCTACCAACGATTTTTACAATGATATTTTAGTTGATAATTTAGCTATAAGGGAAGCTCCAACTTGCCCAAGTCCATTATTATCATCTTTTGGAGTGGCTAATTTGACTGCAAACAGTGCAGATCTGAATTGGCTAGCAGGTGGAAATGAAACTCTTTGGGGGTTGGAATGGGGACCAACTGGATTTTCATTGGGAAATGGTTCATATGATACTACACAAATATTTTTCGGATATCCAATATCTGGTCTTAGTCCTATAACAAGTTATGACTTTTATGTTCAAGCGATCTGTGGTACAGGTGATACCAGCTATTGGTCAGGACCTTTTACTTTTACTACACCATGTGCCGCTTTAGTTCCATCACAATTAGAAGACTTTTCTAACGGATTTCCTCCAAATGCATGTTGGGACCAGGCAGGAGATGGAGATCCAGGAACGGGACCAACAGGTATTGGTACCAGTAGTTGGACACAAGATGGATTTGGAAATGTTGGTACAACAGGAGCAGTTAAAGTAAATCTTTTTACACTAGGAAAACAAGAGTGGATTCTAAGTCCTCAATACGATTTTTCTAATGGAGGCCCCTTTCAAATAGAATTTGATTTTGGTGTATTTACATGGAATCAGTCCAATCCAGGTCAGTTAGGATCTGATGATAGAGTTGAGGTGCTGATTTCTAGAGATGGAGGAACCACATGGAATGGGCTGAACAATTTCAATAACAACTATATAACTGGTCCTAACGGAAATCATGAAATTATTGCACTCCCTAATGATACTGGAATTGTTCAATTTGCCTTTTGGGCATCTGAAGGAACAGTAGATGACCCTGAAGATAATGATGTTATGATTGATAATTTTGCAGTTAATCCAATTCCTAGTTGTCCTCAACCACAATACATTACATCATTTGATGTGACTTCAGATAGCGCTTCATTAACATGGACTTCTATTGGTTCTGATTCAGCCTGGATAGTTTATTTAACTCCGTCAGGAACAGCTCCAGATTCTTCACATATGCTTATAGTGAATAATGATACTGTTACCTATTCTGGATTAAGCTCTAATACTTTCTATGATTTTTATGTACAAAGCATTTGTTCGGGTGGAGACTCAAGTTTCTTATCTGGTCCTTATTCAGTTTTGACTAATTGTCTACCTATAAGTTCTCCTTATTATCAAAACTTTGATAATACCAATGCTCCTAATATTGACCAGTGTTGGAATGTGATTACTACAGGAGCTGCTTGGATTAGAACTGATAACAGTGCAGCAGATCCACAGAGAACGGCACCTAATTCTGTTGAATTTTATAATTCAAGTGTTACAACCGGAGATTTAATACTAGTGAGTCCATATATAACTGATTTAGATAATACAAAAAGAGCTAGATTTTTCTTACAAAATAAAGCCAGTACAGCTTATACATCTGATTTAATAGTGGGCACAATGTCCGATCCAACTGATCCAACAACTTTTACAGCTTATGAGACAGTCTTTAACAACTCTTTTAATAGTAATAACTGGGTTCAAATTATCGTAAGTTTTAATAACTATACCGGGACAGATAATTACATAGCTCTAAAGCATGGACTGAATAGTACTTTTGATTATATATGGTTAGATGATTTTCATTATGAAGATATTCCTTCATGTGTTGCTCCTACCAACCTTGCTGCAGCAAATATTACAGCCAATAACGCTGATTTTTCATGGACTGCTGGAGGCAATGAAACTCTATGGAATGTTCAATGGGGACCTACAGGTTTTACCGTAGGTACAGGTACAATTGACAGCACTACAACTACCAGTTATTCTTTATCTACTCTAAATCCATCTAGCGCGTATGATTTTTATGTTCAAGCTATATGTTCAGTAAATGACTCAAGCTATTGGACTGGTCCATTAACTGTTAGTACCCTCATTCAAGGACCTATTGGTGTAAATTGTGTTTCAGGAGGAAATGCTGGTGTAGTTTATACTGACGATTTAGAGTCTTCTAATGGTTGGTCAGGGACATTTGGTACTGGAAGCACTGCTGGGGTTTGGAATGTGAAAACTGGTCCAACAGGATCAATAGGAACTGGTCCTTATGGAGCACATAGCGGAAACAATTATTTTTATTTTGAAACAAGTGGAGCAAATCCTTCCACAAGCAGTATTGTTTCCCCTTTAATTGACCTAAGTACTGCAGCTGATGATGCTGAACTCTCTTTTTGGCTTCATGCCTATGGTGCTGAAATAGGAACCTTAAATCTTGGAATTGGCAATAGTNCAACTGGTCCATTTTCAACCATTTTTACAAGCATTGGGCAAATTCAGACTGGTAATAATGATCCTTACCAAAATGTTGGAATCAATTTATCTAATTATTTGGGTCAACAAATATTTTTGGAATTTGAATATACCAGCGGAACTAGTTTCACAGGAGATGTTGCAATAGACTTAATAGAAATAAATTCTTGTTTATCTTGTGCAAGTCCTTCATCTGCGTCTTTATCAGTAAATGGTGTAACATCTGACAGTGTAAACTTAAGTTGGCAAGGGTCGGGGAATCATACTTCTTGGCTGGTTTATTTAGTTCCTAATAATGGTACTATTGGAAATACAACACCATTTAATGTAACGAATGATTCTGTAGTATTACCTGTAAATCCAAGTACTACATACAACTTTTTTGTTTCAGGAATTTGTGCCTCAGGTGATACTAGTATTCTGACTGGTCCTGTTGTATTTACAACTCCATGTACTTTCAATACAGCTCCTTACTTTACAGATTTTGATTTTGGGTTCCCACTTTGTTGGACACAGGAAACTGTTAATGATGATTTTGATTGGACAATTGATGCTAGCGGAACATCATCTTTAAATACGGGTCCAAGTGACGATATTACTGGAGGAGGTAATTATTTATACATAGAAACATCCAGTCCTAGGTTACTTGGAGATGCCGCAGTAGTCTATTCACCAAATATAGATTTAAGCACATTAACAGTTGGTCAATTAAGATTTTTCCATCACATGTATGGTGCTACAACCGCTGATTTAACTGTAGAAATATCAGACAACGGTGGTTTGACATATGACACTCTTTTCAATCAGTTTGGAGATCAAGGGAACCAGTGGAATGAAGAAACAGTGACACTAGCTAACTATTCTGGTGTTGTTCATTTTAAAATAACTGCTATTAGAGGATCTTCTTTTACTGGAGATATCGCTATCGACAACTTTGAAGTAAGAGAAGCTCCAACATGCCCAAAACCTTACAACTTAAATGCCATCAATGTTTTTGCAGATTCTGTAGATTTAACTTGGTTAGCAGGCTTAAATGAAACAGAATGGCAAGTATTTNTTGTTCCTAATGGGGGAACTTTGGCTAATACATCTCCAACTTTAGTAAATAATGACACAGTAACATTTGCTATCAATCCCAATACATCATATTCTTTTTATGTGANAGGAATTTGCGGAATTGGAGATACGAGTTTATTAGCTGGNCCATACGTTTTCTCAACACCCTGCGTAAGTTTTGTTAGCTTCCCTTATTCTGAAGGNTTTAGNACTTGGCCNCCTAATTGTTGGGANTTNACTGGTGGTAATCAAACATGTATCCATTACAATGGAAACGCTGTTGANGCAAGTTTTTGGAGTTGGTCNTCNGGGCAATTTGCTTTAATGACATCNCCNATTTTTGATGTATCTAGTATGGTAAGCCCTGAACTACTTTTCGATTGGTCTCATCTTTTTAATGCAAATTACCCCAACGATGCATTGGAGGTATTAGTTTCAGATAACGGAGGAACTACATGGAACCAGGTGTGGAGTAAGTCGGGTACTGATTTAGAATCTAACGATGGAGCTACTACTGCCGCCCCAGGATCTTTTATATCTTCTGGAAGGTTGAGCCTATCCCCTTATGGGAATTCTATACAAATCAGATTTAATTTTATGTCTGGATTCGGCCCAGACTGTTTTATAGATAATGTTGAAATCAAAGAAGCGCCGCAAAATGACGTAGGTGTTGTAATAGCTGATTTACCTTCTGCATCAACTGGTTGTGAAGTAGATAGTTCTGTTGTTACTGCCACTATTTTTAACTTTGGTTATCTATCTCAAACAGGATTCAATGTCCAGTATTCACTTAATGGAACTCCAACTGTAGAAACTGTCTTTGACACTCTTCAACCAGGTGATTCACTACTATACACATTTAGTTTACCTGTTGATCTAACACAAGATGGATCATATAGTTTTGACTTTACTACTAACTTACCTAACGATGATGACACAAGTAATGATGCCTATGGGACAACCCTTNCTTANGAAAACTATTATACTCCAATAGCTCCAACAGTNACTGACGATACTATTTGTGTAGATATTTTTAATCCTAATGGACAATCTGCTACCCTTACTGCATCTGGTCCTATGGGAGTTGATTTTGATTGGTTTGATGGAAGTGGAAACTTTATAGGGTCTGGAGATACTTTAACAACTGACACCATAAATAGTACAACTAGTTATTTTGCCGCTTACCAAGAATTAGCTCCTGGAAATATGGGAGCAGTAAATAACACATTTGGTAGTGGTGGTTACTATAATTTCTTTACTGATGGTCTTATGTTTGATGTCTATACTGACTTGACTATAGATTCGGTAACTATTTATCCTTCGGATACTGGAACAGTTGGTATTATCATTCAAAGTGTATTAGGAAGTACTGTTTACAATGGAAGCTATACAATTACAGCGCCAATTAATACTATTTCAGGTCATAAAGTGCCAATTGGAGTAAATGTTCCTGCTGGGTTAGCATACGGAATGTATATTTCTGCAATAAGCCCAGGTACGTTGTCCCTTTATAGAAATACTACTAATGCTTCTTACCCTTATGACTACGGAAATGTGGCTTCTATAACTCAAGCTTCTAACGGATCAACTGACTTTTATTTCTTCTTTTATAATTGGGATATATCTACCATTAGTTGCTACAGCGAGATGCAAGAAGCTGTTGTTTATGTTGACCCTTGTACTCAAATAAATAATATAAAAGATTTAAGATTTAGTATTTTACCAAATCCAAATAACGGATCATTTGATTTAATGGTTCCACAAGCTATTTCAAATGCAACAGTAGAAATTTTAGATTTAAGCGGAAAAGTAATCTTATGCGAAAAACTGAATAGTAACAAACAAAGAATAAATCTAAATTTGATTAGTAGAGGCGTATATATTGTCTCATTAAATCAAAATGGAATTATTAAAACTGAGAAATTAATTATTAAGTAATTTTTTAAAATGAAAAAAATATATCTATCGTTATTCATTCCATTCCTAACAGTAATCTTTTATAGTCAATGTTCTCACCAATTTAATATGTATGATTCTTTTGGAGATGGCTGGAATGGAAATGCAGTTGACATTTCAGTTAATGGAACTACTGTAATTTTTGGAGCTACTATTGCAACAGGTTCTTACAATTTTGCAAATTTCAATGCAAGTAGTGGCGATGTAATTGATCTTACCAACTGGATTACAGGCTCATGGACTAATGAGGTATCTTGGGATATTACAGATGGAGATGGAGTAATTATAGCAAGTGGGTTACACTTAGGGACAACTGGTGGAGCAATTGGATTTTGCCCTACATGTCCATCACCTCCTTTACAATTTCTTTTAGCAGGTGGTATAACTGCAAATAGTGCCAATCTTTCTTGGTCACCTGGTGGAACTGAAACATCATGGAATATTCAATATGGTATAGCAGGATTCCCAATTGGAACTGGAACTACAGTTAGTGCTACAACAAATCCATTTCTATTAACAGGACTAAATCCATCAACTTCATATGATTATTATATTCAGGGGGTTTGTAGTGCAAATGACTTAAGTCAATGGTCAGGGCCATATACCTTTGCAACTTCATGTCTAACAGTAACAGCTCCTTATACTCAGGATTTTAGTACTGGAGCATTACCTATATGCTGGAGCCAAAGTGCGATTACTGGAGATGGATGGAGATTTACGGGAAATCCAGGATATGATGCCGCCAACAATGGACGACCATCAGGGACCTACGCCTGGATTGATTTTTCTGCGACTGATGCAGGAACTGTCATGGAAATGGTCCCTGTTGATATCTCAGCTTTAACCTCTCCACAGGTAGAATTTGACTATTTCTGTAATAATAGTACAAACCCAACTCCACCAAATATATTATTTGTTGAGGCTAATAATGGAACAAATTGGGTATTAATTGATTCTCTTCAAATTAACTCTATTCCTGGTTGGAATCCATATGCTTTTTCATTAATTGGCTATGATGTAGGTGGGATTGTTTCTATAAGATTTAGAGGTGAATCAGGAGGAGCAACAAATGATTTTTATAATGATATACTTGTTGATAATGTACATGTAAGAGAAGCTCCAACTTGTCCAAGTCCACTAGTATCTAACTTTGGAGTCGCAAACCTTACTTCAAACAGTGCTGAACTAACTTGGTTATCTGGTGGTAATGAAACACTTTGGGGAATTGAATGGGGTCTTTCTGGGTTCCCTTTAGGAAATGGTAATGGTGATACAACTACCTTGTTTTATGGTTATCCAATATCCGGATTAAGCCCAACAACAGATTATGATTTTTATGTTCAAGCCATATGTGGTGTAGGTGATTCAAGTTATTGGACAGGTCCATATACTTTTACCACTCCTTGTGCTGCTTATCTACCACCTCAACTAGAAAATTTCTCAAGTGGCTTCCCTCCTAATACTTGTTGGGATCAGGCAGGAGATGGTGATCCAGGGACTGGTCCTTCAGGAATTGGTGTAAGTAATTGGACTCAAGATGGATTTGCTAACTCAGGGACAACTGGAGCTGTAAAAGTTTATCTATTTTCAACTGGTAAAAAAGAATGGGTATTAAGTCCTCAATATGATTTTTCGAGCGGTGGGCCATATCAATTAGAATTTGACTTTGGTGTTTTTAATGTAAATTCTTCTAGTTCAAGTATAATGGGCTCTGATGATAGAGTTGAAATTTTAATTTCTAGAGATGGAGGAACAACCTGGAATGGAATAACAAATTTTGATAATAATTACATAACTAATCCTGGAGGAAATCATGAGATTTTCCCATTGATAAATGATAGTGGATTAGTACAATTTGCCATATGGGCTTCAGATGGAATAGTAGATGATTTAGAATCAATTGATATTATGATTGATAACTTTGCAATAAATGCAATTCCAAACTGTCCACAGCCATTAGCAATTTTAGGTTCTAACATTACTTCTGACTCAGCTTCAATGACATGGAATGCTGGTGGAAATGAATCCCTCTGGAGTATTCAATGGGGGAGTGCAGGATTTACATTGGGAACAGGAACAATTGATACTACATCTACTACATCTTACATATTAAGTAATTTAAACCCATCTTCTGCTTATGAGTTTTATGTTCAAGCAATTTGTGGAGCTGGAGATTCAAGTATTTGGTCTGGACCATTTTCATTCAGCACTAATATTCAAGGGCCAGTAGGAGTGAATTGTACAACTGGAGGAGCAGCTGGTATAATTTTTACAGATGATTTAGAATCTCAAGGAGGATGGACTGGGAACTTTGGAACTGGGACAACAACTGGAGTTTGGAATGTAAAATCTGGAACAACGAGTTCAACTGGTACTGGTCCTAATGCTGCTCATAGTGGGAACTTTTATTTTTACTATGAAACAAGTGGAACTAACCCAACTTCAGGAAGCATTGTTTCTCCTCTGATAGACTTGAGTACTGCATCAGATGATGCTGAAATGTCTTTTTGGCTTCATGCCTATGGAGCAGAAATTGGGACACTTAATTTAGGGGTTAGTAATAGCCCGTCAGG
>NYYE01000057.1 GCA_002686655.1 Crocinitomicaceae bacterium
AGTGTATGTAGATACGTTACAATCCATAGCAGGCTGTGATAGTATAGTGAGTACGACGTTGATAGTAGATACGGTGGTATATTCTACGACAGATTTAGAGTTGTGTTATGGNGACAGTGCATTGTTTGGAGGTGTGATGTATGATACAAGTGGNGTNTATGTAGATACGTTACANGCACANGCNGGNTGTGATAGTATAGCNACATTAAACTTAACAATAAGACCACTTAATTATACTATTGCAGATACTATGCAGAGATGTGTAGGTGACAGTGCATTATTGGCAGGAAGTTACCAGACGATAAGTGGCGTTTATGTCGATACGTTACAGTCGGTCAATGGTTGTGATAGTATTGTTGAAATATATTTAAACTTTAATCCAACATATATAACTCAAAATTATCTTTCTATATGTAATTCAGACAGTGTTTTATTAGAAGGAAATTATCAGAATAACTCAGGCTTCTATTATGATACTTTATCAAATTCTTTAGGTTGTGACAGTATAATTGTTACAGAATTAGTAGTTGATACTATAGTTTTCATTCAATTACATCAGAGTATATGTCAGAACGATAGTATAGAATTTGGCGGTCAATTTATAGATTCTGCTGGTACTTATTATGATACCACTATTTATCAGTTTGGATGTGATACATTAAATATTTTAAATTTAACAGTAGATACAGTGTTCAATACAATTTTAATAGATACTGTTTGTGATGTATNCGTTACTCAAACAGGTGATTCATTAACAGCTTCTGGAATATATTATGATACTTTAAGCACAATTAATGGTTGTGATAGTTTAATAGAATACGACATAACAATTAANAATTCTATTTCAATCTTTGTTGTTGATACTGCATGTGGTAGTTATACATCACCCTTAGGAAATATTTATACAAGTACTGGTACTTATGTAGATACTTTACAAACTGTATCAAGTTGTGATAGCCTTATTATTATTGATTTAACAATATATTGTGATGATATTGATGGAGATGGAATACCAGATGTTGATGATGATGATAATGATAACGATGGAATTTCGGATGATGATGAGGGAACAGGGGATACAGATGGAGATGGAATACCAGATTATTTAGACATCGATAGTGATAATGATGGAATATATGATGTAGTAGAATCTGGAAATGGAAGTCAAGACACTAATAATGATGGAGTAATAGATATTAATGATACAGGTTTTGCTGACAACGATAGTAACGGTATGGCTGATGGTTCTCAAAATACTAATCCATTAGATAGTGATGGAGATGGNATTCCTAATTACTTAGATCTAGATAGTGATAATGATGGAATTTATGATGTAATTGAATCCGGTAATGGTGTACAAGATACTAATAATGATGGTGTAGTTGATATTAATGATAACAACTTTACAGATAACGATGGAGATGGTATGGCAGACGGAACAGAACCAAATCTTCCTAGTGACAGTGACAATGATGGTATTTTAGATTACATTGATTTGGATAGTGATAATGATGGAATATATGATGTAGTAGAGTCTGGTAATGATAGTTTAGATACTAATAACGATGGATTTATTGATGCTAATGATGTTGGATTCAGTGATAATGACAATGATGGAATGTCCGATAATTCTGAGGGAAGTATTCCACAGGATAACGATAACGATGGAAATGCTGATTATATTGATTTAGATAGTGATGGAGATGGTTGTGATGATGTTGTTGAAGCAGGATTTACAGATGAAGATGGTGATGGTTATTTAGGTAATTCTCCAACAGTACAAGATTCTCTAGGTTTAGTAATAAGTGGTTTTGATGGTTATTTATTACCTAATGATAATGATAGTACTGGAATATTTGATTTCCAAGAAGAAGGCTCCCAGGTTGTATTTGACATTCTTCAACCTTCAGTTTTAGAAATTTTTAATGAAGGAGGTAGTATTCAAATTTCTGCAGAAGCTAGTTCATTATCAACAATTTACTATCAATGGGAAATGAGTGTTGATGATGGTTTTACATGGGAAGTTATTAATGACGATACTACTTTCAGTGGGGTTCAGACAACAACTTTGACTATGAGTAATCTAAATAAATCATTTGATAACTATTTATTTAGACTNTCAGCTTCAACTCCTGGATTCTTATGTGGATCTGATGAAGTGTCTCAAAATACTAGAATTCAGTTAGAACAATTATTTATNCCTGAAGGNTTNTCACCAGACGGCAATGGTGTTAATGATACTTGGCATATTTCAGGAATAGAAAGATATCCAAATAATAGAGTAGAAATTTACAACAGATGGGAAGTTAAAGTATTTGAAATAAATTCTTATGGAGATGATAATGAATGGGATGGAAGACCAAATGTTCTTAATAATATAATAATTGGAGATGGGCAAGTACCTGAAGGGACCTACTATTATGTTATAGATTTAGGTGAAAATAACAGTTTTGGTAACAACTTCATTAAAGGTTATGTTTACATTAGAAGAAATTAATATGAGAAAATTAATATTTATATCAGTTTTTCTGAGTTTTTTATTTACTGGTAAGTCACAGCAAGATGCTATGTTCTCGTTTTATATGTTTAATCACCAATCTGTTAATCCAGCATATGTTGGATCTAGACAAATTGTTAATGCNACGATGTTAAACAGATCTCAATGGACCGGATTCAGTGGAGCACCGTGGTCGCATACAATTTCTCTAAATGCACCATTGATAAATGAATCGCTTGGATTTGGCTTAAGTTTTTCTAATGATGTTGTTGGTCCTGCTTTATTAAACAATTTAACAATTGATTTTGCATACCATTTAAAATTTAATAATTCTGGACATAAGTTAGCAATGGGAGTAAAAGCTGGTGGTAACCATACTAGGTTAGATTTAAATAATCTCAGTTTGGATAATCAGATTGATCCTGCTTTTAACCCAGATAATGTTGGTAAGTTTATGCCAAATTATGGATTTGGGCTTTATTATTATACACCTAAATGGTATGTTGGATTTTCATCACCCCACCTAATAAATTATGACTTTAATGCTACTCAAAGACATTATTTTTTGATTGCTGGTGCTATTTTTAATATTAATGAAAATATAAAGTTGAGACCAAGTAGCTATGTAAAAGTTACTCAAAATGCCGCAAGTACATTAGATTTATCTGGTTTATTTATTTTTCAAGATCGATTATGGGCTGGATTAGCTTTTAGAGCTCCATTTGGTTCTATAATACCTACTGCTAGCAAGGGTGGAGGATATGCATTANTGGCAGGAGTAAACTTAAGTGACCAGTTGTCTGTAGGTTATTCATTTGGATATTCACTGGGTAATCAAACTTTTAAGTATAATGGAGGTACACATGAAATTTCTATTCGTTATGATTATCTATATAAAGAAAAAAGAGTAATTAAATCNCCTAGATACTTTTAATGAACAAATATTTTAAATATTACTTTTTGTTATTAACCCTTCTAGGTTACAAAACAATCTTATCTCAAAGTGTAGAGCCACATTTCAATCCTGATGATGATTCAACACACGTAATTAAAATTAGACAAGCAGATGGTACTATTGAATATTTTAAACATGGTTTACTTATCAATATTGACTCTACTCACAGAGGGGAAAATTTTGATATAGCAGAAAATTTTGAAAATAATGATTCATTGAAAAACATAAGATATAGCCTTAAAAATGCACCTATTTTTGAGTATGGTATTGGAAAAACAGATAAAGTGGCAATTGATTGGGGAAATTATCATTTTGAGAAAGAATCCTACAAAAAAGCAATTTCTAGATTTTCAGAAGTAAATAATAAATCTTTAGATGTACTTAGAAAGTTAGGGAGGTCTTATTTTAATATAAGTTCTTTAGACAGTGCCGAAAAGTTCTACAAGATAGTATCCGACTCTACTAATTTACCAAGCGATTTATACAACTACTCTCATATTCTATATATGAATGAAAAGTTTGAAAAAGCAGAGGAGGTGAGAAAGCTATATGCCAATTCATCAGATGAAAAAAGAGCAGAAATTTTTAATAAAAATTCTTCGCACAAGGAACTTCTGAGTAGTATTTCAAAAATTGATTTACAAAATCTTTCAATAAATACAAAAAATTCAGATTTTGGAGCCTATGCAGTAAAAAATGATACATCTAATACATACACTGTTTTATTCACTAGTGCAGATGAATATTCAATAAGAAAAATAAAAAAATCAAAATTTGTTAAACCTGATCAACCAACTTATGATTTATTTAAAACAGAGTTTAAATTTCCTTCTATGCAGTTAACTGATCCTAGTGCATTAAGTGGAGAACTTAAAAATCAATATCAGGAAGGTCCTGCAATAATGACTGAAGATCAAAAAACTATTTATTTTACTAGAAGCAATAGCTTAAAATCTGAGAATGAAGCTCTTTATTTAAGTATGTATAAAGTTAATGTTGATCAACTTAATACACCAGATAGTGTACTAGGTTTATCTGTCAATAATGATGATTATTCAGTCATGCACCCTACAATTACTGAAAATGGTGAAAGAATGTATTTTGCGAGTGATATGCCGGGTGGTTATGGTGGTATGGATTTATATTATTGTGAAATATATGGTTTATATAAACAGTTTTTTTTAAGTGATACTACAGCAACTAGAGAACTAATTAGACTTTCAAGACCAGTAAATCTTGGTAATCAAATTAATACAGAAGGTAATGAAGTTTTCCCTTTTCATTTAGACAATAAAACTTTATTTTATGCTTCTGACGGTAGAATAGGTTTTGGAGGCCTTGATATATTTATGGCCAACAATTACATGGATACAACTTTAACTGAAATTTTAAATATTGGTAAGCCTTTTAATTCTCCAAAAGATGACTTTTCATTTTTTGTATCAAGAGATTTTAAATTTGGATTTTTATCATCTAATAGACCTGGAGGAAAAGGTGATGATGATATATATTGTTTTAAAACAAATATTAAACTTTCTGAAGGTGTTGATGATTATTATACCATGGTTTATGGTGATGATTTAGAAGTTCTAAATTCTTCAGTTTTGGACAACGATTTTTTTGAGGATACTGTNGAAGGAATTTTTGGTAAGGATTTATTATACAAGGCAGAACTAACCAGTCCTCCGTCCCATGGAGAAGTAAAGTTCAATGAAGATGGTACTTTTATATATAGCCCAAATAATGAAAATGTTACTAATGATAAATTCACTTACAGGTTATTACACAATACTTTTTCAGATAATGATGTTAATGTATTTATAAATTCTGTTGATAAAACACTTCCAGTTGCGATAGATGATCACTACATAATTAAAAAAGGTGANAACTTTTCTGTAAACAGCACAAAAGGAACACTTCACAATGATTACGATCCAGGTGATGATAGTTTATCAACCATTTTAATTGATCCTCCATTACACGGAGAGTTGAAGTTCAATAATGACGGATCATTTAAATACATACCAGAAGATTATTTTGTTGTAGCTGATACTTTTCATTATGCAGTAACTGATGGACATTTTTATGATACTGCTGAAGTAACTTTGGCAAGATTAATAACTGGAGTTGACATAGCAACCATAATTGAGATTGAGCCTATTTATTTTGACTTAAATAAATCTAATATTCGTGATGATGCCGCTAAAGAATTGGATAAAATTGTCGATGTGATGAATGAGTATTCAACAATGGTTGTTGAACTTGGTTCTCATACAGATTGTAGAGCATCCAAAAACTACAATTCGAGTTTATCTGATAGAAGAGCAAAATCCTCAGCAATTTATATTAAAGCTAGAATATCTAATCCAGAAAGAATATATGGAAAGGGATATGGAGAATCAAAACTGAAAAATAAATGTGAGTGCGAAGGATCTAGAATTGTACCTTGCACTGAGGATGAACATCAGGAAAATAGAAGGACTGAGTTTGTTATTGTAAAAATGTAACTTTAGAATCTTTTTAATAATGAAATTCAAAAGATTATTTATAGGATTTATTTTTTTAGTTTCAGCACATGACTATTATTCTCAATGTTCTAATCTTGAAGTAACTGCTGGCACTAACGCTAATCTAGTAACTGAAACTTTATATGAAGAAACATTTTCAGGCCAAATCAATAAAGGTGCTTATGGCTCAACTATAGATGTNTCCGATTGCAATTGGACAATTGANNTTAGCTCTGCAACTTTAAGTAATAANTCTGATTGGTTTAAAGTAAACTCCAATGAACAAATGGAAGGTCAGGATACTGATGGTGAATGTATTTGGAATTCCCCAATTATAAACATTGCAAATTATCATAATATATCCTTAAGTCTTTTAGCTTCTAAGCAAGGATATATTTCTAGTAATTCTACCAATTATTACATAAAGACAGAATACAGTTTAGATGGTGGTACTTGGAATCAATTCTCAGGAAATGGTTTATTAGACTTTAATTATGCAAATAATACAAATGTTTTCCAAAATGGTTTGGAAGGCAATTATCTACAAATTAGAGTTACTGTTAAAACAACTTCTTCTAATAGAAGAATCAGATTTGATAATGTTAAAGTAACTGGTCAAACCTA
>NYYE01000058.1 GCA_002686655.1 Crocinitomicaceae bacterium
GGGAAATTGATTGTAAAATATCCACTCATCACCTTCAAAGAATAGATAATTACCATTATTATCTGAAAATACTGGATGGAAATTGATTAAATATTTAGTAAAATAGAACTTAGAGCAGTAGAATGAACTGGTATCGCATTTTNNCCATGTTTCACTNGGTTGATTGCTAGAAATAACTCTNATAAAATTGTTTTTTTCATCAAAAGGATTCTCTAATAATTCGAAAGAAACTTCTCCTACATTTTTTGATGATTCTTGCACTATATAACTTTCTAATATTGAGTCTGCTATAACTATTTCTAAACTATCGGTATTAACAAAAGCTTTGTTGTTAGCTGATTTTTTTTTAGAAGAATTGCAGCTTAAAAAAAGTGAAAAAATTAAAATAAAAAGTAAGAAGATTTTAAAATTTTTAATCATAACGATTTATTTGTTTATAAAGATAGGGAAATTAGAAATTTAATATTTTATCACTCTTTTTCTACCTTATCACTGGTTCCAATAAATACATTCACACCCTTTAATTGTGGATTGCCTGCTATTCTTCTCCAAGAAGTTATTTGCCCCACATGAGTTAATGCATCTGCTATTGGACCATTGATCCAATACCAAAATGGTAGTTTTCTGGATGTCTTTTTTTCTATTTCTTCTAAATCTGAATCCCCCATTTCTTTTAATTTAATGGTGAGGTTCTCCAAAAGTGAAAGAGATGCTTTTCTTATTTGATGAAACGAGTTTAGAGCATCTTTATTTTGCTTTTCACCACCTAAAACTCTAAAGGTACTCTCTACCAAATCATAAATATGACTGTTAACTTCCTCAATACTCATGCTAGTAGGATGAGGTCTAAATTTTATATTTNCTTCANTTAGATTTTCTGTAGCCCAGCGATATCTAAAGGCTAAACCTTCTAACATTCTTAAAAGAGCATTGGTAGTTGTTAATTCACTAGGTATTTCTGATATGTCTAGAAACGGTAATTCTTGATCTTTTCCCATAAGTTATTAAATAACCTTGTCAGACTCTTTTTCTTCTAAAGCTACTTCTTTAGGATATTGAACATTTATTTTTTCGAATTGAATATGTAGAATCAACATTAAAAATCCATAAACTACAGAGCTTACAATAAGTAAGTTATTCATCAATCCATCTGCNGAAAAGGAAAGGCGNATTAATATAGTAGATATTATAAATCCGGAATTTCTAAATACTTCATGAAACTTATCAGTTTTGTAAAGGGATATTAAAAGTAAAAGTACATCNGCCATTATAAGAACCGTAAAAAACTCATTAAAGAAAAGTTCGTTAATATCTTGAATAGAAAAGAAAACTTGATCTATGGATGCTACTTCAACATAAATCCATTTAAATAAGCTAGAAATAGCTAAAAATATCAATACTNGAAGAAGAAAAAGAGCAATGGTTTTTTTACGCTTGACAAATAAATCCAGNTTTTCTACTTTTTCTTTTTTAAGATTAAGTTTCTTGTTTCTTGTGTTGAAATAGTTAAATAAAAAGATGATAAAAAATAGAACAAGAGTAGAAACTAAATCATAGGTAAGTTGAAGATCATACTGCTGGTTAAACCAGTCGGCAGTTACATCAATATTGGCCATNTCTTTAAATATCCTTCTGACAATTATTAATGTGATTATTTCGTACTGCTTTCTTATGTATTGAGAAATAGATCTTGGTAGNTAATAGACAACTAGGAAAACCTCATATACTAAAATGAAAGAAAAAGGGGTATAGATAGCTGCAATTGGATTAGTAAGAAGGTTATCGTCTGAAAAATTTAAAACGTTCACATATTTTAAAAANATAAGGAGAAGATGTATGACAAAACTTAATATAGAAAGTGTTACAAAAANTCTTTCTGTTTTATTTTTAAATTCTTCTGAGAAAACTTTAGTGCTTAACCTTTCAATCATGATTAGAAGTTTACGCAAAATTAGTTATATATAGAGAAGCTCTAAATATCTGTTTATCAATTTTTTACACATCTAATTTTTTAAATGTGGATTAAAATTAATTTTTAGGGTCTATTTCCTTCGACACGAGAATCTCCTAAAGGGAGAATTTTAATATCTGATAAATTTGTCGAAGAAAATTCACTTTGAATACCAGCAAAATATATATCAGCTATAAACTTAGCCCCNTCAGGGTTATAATGTACATCATCAGCTAAAAAAGATTCGTTAAAATTAGAATTCATATCAAGTGCAATAACTTTGGATGAACTGTTTGTCAAACTATTTGCAATAGTAACAATCTGAGAGTTAAAATCATTTATATTAATAGTTAATGAATTAGTCATAGTTTCACTATTGGCAGGTGCAATTTCTTCTAAATAAATTGTGATATTATTATTATGGGCTTGTAATTTACCAACCAGTTCAACAATATTTTCAATTGGTTCTGATGGAGGATTTCCACCGTCTAATAAATCGTTTCCACCAATGCTGAGTAGTACAATATCTGGACTTGCTATGGTTGTAAGTATTTCATCAATATTGGCTAGTACGTCTTCAGATTCAAAACCACCAGAACCTTCATGATCATTGTCAAATTCAAGACCAGCATATAATGGGTAAGTACCATAATCTTTTTCTCTTCCAATAAAGTCAAAATTATAGTTATTATCTATTAAGTTTTTCCATAATTCATATCGGTAACTTTCGTAGGAGTCATTGTCTTGCTCATTGTCTTTCTTACAAGATGAAATTATAATCAATAAAAATAAAGCATAGGATAAAGAAATTTTAATTTTAAAATTTTTCATCATCTACATCCTTGATAAATTTAATTATGCCATCAAAAAAAGTTTTTTGATCATCATACATGCATAGGTGAGAGCCTTTTTCACAATATAAAAATCTTCCATTTTGAACTTCAGAAGCAATCCATTTCATATGCTCAGGATCCATAGTATCGTACTTTCCTCCAATGGATAAAGTTGGAACAGAAATATTTTTTAGTTGATTCTTAATATCCCAATTTTTAAGTTTAGCATTGCCAACTACACCAAATTCACTAGGTCCTTGCATAGTAACGTATAATCCTTGGCTCATATTGGCAAATGCTCTGTTAACAGGGTCTGGCCAATCTTCCAATGGCATTCTTAAAACGTGCTCAGGATAATAATTACTAACTATTAGTTCGTTATATCTAGGGTTTGAATAATCTTCCTTTGATTCCATTTCTCTTATTTCTGCTAAAACTGCTGAATCCAATTGAGGGCCAAGAACATTGTTGGCATAATCTACATATTCTGGAATGGATGCCATCATATTAGAAATAATGAGCCCTTTTAAATTGTTCTGATATTTTAATGCATATTCCATACATAATATCCCTCCCCAAGAAGAACCATATAAATAAAAATTGTCTTTATTAAGACCTAAAGCTGTTCTAACTTGTTCTACTTCATCTACATACCGTTCTACTGTCCATAACGTACTGTCGTTTGGTTGATCACTATAATAAGACTCTAGCTGGTCATAGTAGTAATATTCTATTTCTGCATTAGGAAAATAAGAGTCAAATGCTTCTAAGTATTCATGGGTTGCGCCGGGACCTCCATGAAGTAATAATACTTTCATTGTAGGGTTGTTCCCAATTCTTTTAGTCCATACATTAAATTCTCCAGCACTAGTTTTGATAGGAACCATTTTTACTCCTCCACTAAGTATATCGTCTCTTTTAGAATAATCTAAATAGTTTGATTTTAGTGAGGTTGGGTTTTTTACAGAATTTTCATTACAATTATTAAATATTGTTAGTATAATAAAAATGTAGGCTAATTTCTTCATAAAAGTTTTTATTAAAAATGGATAAAAGTATTGTTTTCAGGGTCGTTTAAAGAAATAAATAGTTCTGATGTATCCGCACATAAGTCGTACAAATTGGATATGTCAAAACAAAGTTCTTGAACNAATATTGCTTCACAATTATCATTATTACTGTTATGTGTNAAGTAAAGAGGAACATGNACTGGAGGAGTNCCNCAAAANAAAAACTCATGTACTAAATTGAAAATATGGTCTTNACATCCACCACCATAACTAACATTAATTTTTAAAAAATCGCCGTAAATAAATGCTGTATCAATAGAATAGGAATCCATTAAATAATCATTAATATCTACATTTTGGATTAAAGTCATACAAGAAGAGTCGTAAATACAGTGACCAACATCAGATCCTGGAATTGAAGTAGCGTCGGGATCATAGTTGACTGCTGTAGGATCGGTACAACCAATTTCTTTTTCTTTAATGCAACTAATTATAAAAGTTATAATAGTAATTGAAAGTAAAATTCTTAGAATAAATGATTTTCTCATATGTATCTTATAAAATTAACGTAATAATTTCAATAAAGTAGGGTTTTCTATAATCATGTTAATAATTTAACATTAATATTATAAAATCTGTGTCAAATTATTAGAGATTTGAAGAAAGTATTAAAAAATTCATGAAAAAATTCATTATTTATTTTTTATTATCCCTTTTGAATTTTGGAATTTATTCTCAAAAACCAAGTTCCAGTTCTAATGTCATCTTAAAATATATTAATAAAATAATAAATGACACTAATGATTTAAGTGCCCCAAAGTTGATGAATTATCCAACTTTAGCATTTTCACCCGAAACAAGCTGGGAAATAGGTGTTTCAAGTTTATATATTTACTCAGCTAAAAGAGATTTAAAAAATAGATTAAGTGAGTTAAAAGCATTTACCTTCTATACTTTAGAAAAGCAATATGGTATTTGGTTAGATCATGCTATTTACACTGATAAAAATGCTTGGTTTTTATTTGGAAGAGCCAGATATCAATCTTTCCCATTAATGTATCATGGAATTGGATCTAAATCTACTTTGGAACCTATTGCTAGAATTGATGGAAATTTCACTTACTTTAAAGAAAGAATTTTAAGAGAAGTTTTCTCTGATTTTTACACCGGAATAGAGTTCGATATTCAAATAATGAATGGTGTTTCATATAAAAATACAGTAAATAGTTTTTTGAAGCCTAATGGTGGAAATGGATCAACTAATATTGGTTTAGGATGGGGCTTAGTTTACAATAATATTCATAATGTACTCAATCCAAGAAAAGGTATTTTCAGTGAGTGGGCATTTTTGAATTATACTGACAAAATTGGGAGTGATTACAAACTAACTACCTTTCTTTCAGACAATAGATTTTACATTCCAATAAGAGAAAATAATGTATTAGCATTTCAATTTTTAGGTCAATTTACCAGTGGTAACCCACCATTTAACTTGTTATCTTTGATGGGTGGAGAAAGTTTAATGAGAGGGTATTATCTTGGTCGTTATAGAGATAATCATATGATTGCTAGTCAAATTGAATATCGAATACTACCTTTTTCTTTTGCAAAGAGATGGGGAGCAAGTATATTTTTTGCAGCTGGTGAAGTTTTTAGTTCATTAGATAAATTTGAAATTAAAAACCTATTACCAACAGCAGGAGCTGGGTTAAGATTTTTACTTTTTCCGGAAAAAGATATTTATACTAGGTTAGATTTTGCCCTCACTCAAGAAGGTAGTGGGGTGTATTTTTTTATTGGAGAAGCATTTTAAATTTTTACACAAAAAAAAGGGTTCATTGAACCCTTGAAAATTTTTATAAAGTAGTGAGGAATTATTCTTCCACTATCTCAAAAGAAATTTTTCCTTTAACTTCTTTGTGAAATAAAATATCTGCTTCGAACTTGCCCACTGTTTTTAAGTTTCCTGTTGGAAGTGTAATATTTTTTCTTTCTATTTTGAAACCAGCTTTATCTAAAGCATCAGCAAGTTGAATATTGGTTATAGAACCAAATATTTTACCATTTTCACCAACTTTAGCAGGAACTTTGATTGTTTTTTTAGATAATTTCTCAAAAACTTTTGTAGCCTCTTCTTTCAATTGGTTGTCTTTATGGGCTCTCTGTTTTAAAGTTTCAGCATGCATTTTTTTAACAGAATCAGTTGCTAAAATAGCCATGCCTTTCGGAATTAAATAGTTTCTTCCAAAACCATTCTTTACAGAAACAATTTCATCTTTACTTCCTAGCGTATCGATGTCTTTTTTTAGTAAAACCTCCATGATAATTATTTTAATTGGTCAGCTAAATACGGCAAAATAGCAAGGTGTCTTGCTCTTTTTACTGCCTGTGAAACTTTCTTCTGATATTTTGCAGAAGTTCCAGTAATTCTTCTGGGAAGTAACTTACCTTGTTCGTTTATAAATTTCATTAAAAAATCGGGATCTTTATAGTCAATAAATTTGATTCCAGATTTTTTAAATCTACAATATTTTGATTTTTTAACCTCAATATCTATAGGGTTGAGGTATCTTATTTCTGAATTGTCAGCCATTGTAATAGTTTATTAAGTTTATAAATTAAGCAGTTTTAGAGAGTTTTTCTCTTCTTTTTACTGAATACTCTAAATGATCTTTATCCATTCTTGTAGTTAAAAACCTCATCACTCTTTCATCTCTTTTAAGTTCGAGTTCGAAATTTTTAACAGCATCTCCTTCACCTTGGAATTCGATTAGAAAATAAAATCCAGTAGATTTTTTCTGAATTGGATAGGCTAACTTTTTTAGCCCCCAAGATTCATCGTTATTGATTTTAGCACTGCTATCTTTCAATGACTTTTTGAATTTATCTACTGCTTCCTTTGTCTGTTTTTCAGACAAAACGGGAGTTAAAATGAAAACAGTTTCGTAATGATTCATATTGATTGGTTAAAATTTGGAGTGCAAAGATATAATTTTGCCCGATAAATAAAATTTTTTCTACAATAAAACCTATTATGAGCTTAATTATTATTATTTATTCAATATTATCTAAAATTCTTTAATGCTTATTTTATATTTGTTGATATGACCCAACAGAATTACACGGTATCTGCCTTAAAATATAGACCATCGAGTTGGGACACCATTATTGGTCAAGATAATATATCAACAACTCTTAGACAGGCTATTGAAAGTAATCAGCTTGCTCAAGCTTATTTATTTTGTGGTCCAAGAGGAGTTGGAAAAACTTCTACTGCAAGACTTTTTGCAAAAGAAATTAACCTCAAGCACGATCCTAAACTTGAAGATTTTACCTATAATATTTATGAATTAGATGCTGCTTCAAATAATCAGGTAGATGATATAAGAAATCTTAATGATCAAGTTAGAATACCTCCTCAGTTAGGAAAGTATAAGGTGTATATTATAGATGAAGTTCATATGCTTTCACAAAGTGCTTTTAATGCATTTTTAAAAACATTAGAAGAACCACCTCAACATGCTGTTTTTATTCTAGCTACTACAGAAAAACATAAAATAATACCTACCATTTTATCAAGATGTCAGGTATATGATTTTCATAGAATATCTATACCAAATATGGTATTACACTTAGAAGAAATTGCTAAAAAAGAAGGTTTCAAAACGGAGAAAGAAGCCTTGCATGTAATTGCTGACAAAGCAGATGGTGCTTTGCGAGATGCTCTCTCTTGTTTTGACCTAATGGTAAATTTTACTAACGGAAATGTTACTTATAAGGAAGTTGTAAAGAACTTAAATATACTAGATCATGACTATTACTTTAAATTCACAAACTTTATNATTAAAAATTTAATTCATGATAGTCTATTACTTTACAATGAAATTTCAAGTAAAGGATTTGACGGAAGATTATTTTTAGTAGGCTTGGCTTCTCACTTCAGGAATTTAATGGTTTCTAAAGATGATAGAACTATTAAAATTTTAGAACACAGCGAAGAAACTATTGAAAAGTTTAGATCTCAAGCCTCAGAGTTAAATAANGATTATTTAACTGAATTACTAACTTTTACTAACGAAGCAGACTCTTTGTATAAAACAAGTCAAAATCCACGACTTCATGTTGAGATTTTAATTATGAAATTATGCTCTATTGGAGTTCAAAAAAAAAAGTCTAAATATTTAGAAGCTGCTATTTTAGCTCCTATTTCAGATAAAAAAAAATCAGATAATTCTCAAAGAGTTAATAAAGAAAATATCGAAAAACAAGTTATTTCAATTCCTGATAAAAGTATTAACACTATTCAAGAGGATGTTAAAACAGAAATTATAAGGCCTAAAAGTAGTTTAAGTAGTAAAAAGAGATTTACAACTGCATCAATTACAGGAATAAGAAAAAAAATTAATGACGATTCTAATTCTCAAGTTGAAGTTGATAAAAAACAAGATGTATCTTCANCAAGNTTTTCTCAAACTTTACTAGAAGAAAAATGGAACCAATTTGCTGAACTAAGAAAAAAAGAGGGTAAAATGGGTTTACATACTACTATGATGAAAACAAGACCTATCTTAAATGATGACTTTTCTATTGAGTTTATAATTGACAGTGAGGTACAAAAAATAGAATTTCAAACTGAAAGTCAGCTTCTTCTAGACTATTTGAGATCTGAACTTAAAAATGGTCTAATACAACTGAATTTACAAATAACAGAATCTAAAAGTCCTAAATTGACTCAATTAACTAGCAGAGAGCGCTTTTTTCAGATGGCTGAAGAAAATCCTGATTTGCATAATTTTAAAGAAGTATTTGATTTAGATATTGAATATTAATCATTTTCATTCTTAATAAATCTTTTAATTTTGCAAAATGATTTTACCTATATTNTCCTTCGGAGCTCCCATACTGAGAAAAGAATGTGAAGATTTTGATGAAAATACTCCTTTAGAAAACCTAATAAGGGATATGTTTGAAACCATGTATGCAGCAAGTGGCGTTGGGTTAGCTGGACCACAAATAGGTATTGGTAAAAGAATATTTATTGTAGATGGTTCCCCTTTTGCTGATCTTGAAGAAGGGGAGCAACCTGATGAACAGCTTTTAGCACTTAAAAAATTTAAAAAAGTATTTATAAACCCGATTATAGAAGAGGAGTCTGGTGATTTATGGCCATTTGCTGAAGGGTGTTTAAGCATTCCTGGAATTAGAGAAGATGTTGAAAGAAAATCAAATATTAAAATCAGTTATTACAATGAAAANTGGCAATTTTTAGAAGAGTCTTATCAAGGTATTGCCGCAAGAATTATTCAACACGAATATGATCATATTGAAGGAGTACTTTTTACAGATCACTTGAATCCCCTAAAAAGAAGACTTTTAAAAGGTAAACTTGATGATGTTTCAAANGGAAAAGTTGATGTTAATTATAAAATGAAATTTCAAAACTTAAAACGATGAGAAAAATTGCACTATTTATATCAGTTATTTTTTTTATTTCTTGCTCCAATCAGCTAAGTAATGAGGAAGATGTCCCATCTTTTGAAACAGAAATAAAAAATCTTAGAGAAATTAATAATGAATTAATTAATACTAGCCCCAAAGAAATAAAAACAGTATTTAAATTAGGATCAAAAATTAAAAATACAGCTCTTAATTTATATGTTAGATATCACAAAAGCTACTCTGATGAGGAAAACGAATTTTTATTGCAATGTGCTGCAACAGGTTCTGAAGCAGCCCAAAAATATAAAGATGCAACTGATTATTTTTTAAAAGCACAAAGAAAGTTTCCTAATAGTAAGAATGCACCAATTTACTTACATAACAGAGCAAGAATATTAGATAACATATTAGAAGATAAAAACAATGCTAGATTAGCTTTTGAAGAACTTATAGAGTTGTATCCTCAGCACCAATTAAGCATAAATGCTCAACTTTATTTAGATAATGCATTTGGAAAATCAGACCAAGAGTTATTGGACTTAATTAATTGATTTTACATATGAATTACTTCTCCATATGCAGCAGCAGCAGCTTCCATTATAGCCTCACTCATTGTGGGGTGAGGATGAATAGTTTTTATAAGTTCTTGTCCAGTAGTCTCTAATTTTCTAAGCGCTACAATTTCAGCAATCATTTCAGTTACGTTAGCTCCAATCATATGTCCACCTAGAAGTTCTCCATATTTAGCATCGAAAATTAGTTTAATGAAACCATCATTGTGTCCTGCAGCACTTGCTTTACCAGATGCTGAAAAAGGAAATTTACCTACTTTTAGCTCATAACCAGCTTCTTTGGCAGCTCTTTCTGTCATACCCACTGAAGCAATTTCAGGGCTACAGTAAGTACATCCAGGAATATTATTATAATCTATAGCTTCAGGGTGATGACCTGCTATTTTTTCAACACATGTTATTCCTTCTGCAGAAGCTACATGAGCAAGTGCTTGACCAGCAACAACATCTCCAATGGCATAATATCCTGGTATATTGGTTTGATAAAAATCATCTACAACAATTTTACCACCATCTACCACAATTCCTGTTTCTTCTAATCCAATATTTTCGATATTTGGTTGTATTCCTACAGCAGATAATACAATATCGCAGTCTANTTTCTCTTCACCTTTGGATGTTTTAACAACTACTTTACAACCTTTAGAAGTTTTCTCTATCTTTTCAACTGATGAATTAGTCATGATGTTAATGCCTTTTTTCTTAAAAGTTTTTTCAAGCTGTTTTGAAATGTCAACATCTTCCACAGGGACAATATTTGGAAGGTATTCCACAATAGTAATATCTACTCCCATTGCGTTATAGAAATAAGCAAATTCAACTCCAATAGCTCCAGAACCAACGATTACCATTTTCTTAGGCATCTTAGGCAATACCATTGCGTCTCTATAGCCTATAACTTGTTTTCCATCTTGTGGTAAATTGGGTAATTGTCTTGATCTTGCTCCTGTTGCAATAACAATATGTTTTGCAGAGTAGGTATTTTTTTTATTACTGGAATCAGTAACTTCAATTTGCTTTTCAGGAAGAATTTTCCCAGTACCCATTATCACATCAATCTTGTTTTTCTTCATTAAAAACTGAACACCACCACTCATCTTTTCTGCAACATCTCTGCTTCTTTTAACAACAGCACTAAAATCAGCTTTATGACCTGAAATTTTAATACCATATTCATCAGCATGGTTAATATAGTCATAGACATTAGCGCTTTTTAATAAAGCTTTGGTAGGAATACACCCCCAATTCAAACAAACACCACCAAGAGATTCCTTTTCAATAACTGCNGTTTTTANCCCAAGCTGAGAGGCTCTTATTGCAGTTACATATCCTCCAGGTCCACTTCCTAAAACAATTACATCATAGTTCATACATCAATTTTTAATTATTTCTACGAATTTATAAATTCTCACATTTAATTGCCTTAAGTATCTAAATTGTTTAAAAATTCTTTGACAAGAGCTCCTAATTTTTTTGCCGAATCTTCTTTAAATCTAAACCATAGTTCAGGTTCAATTAGTTCAAGTTCCATTATAACTGGCTGCTCATCATTGTTCAGTATTANATCAACNCGTGCATAGATCGGNGTTGGAGTTAGTTTTTTTATGGTTTGTTCAGCTAATTGAATAATATCATTGGAAGGATTTATAANTTCAACAGTTCCACCAAAATCATCTTGAACTCTAAAATCNCCTTTTTTAGCTTTTTTTAAAATAGCATGTGAAAATTCTCCTCCAATAAGCATCANAGCAATTTCTCCTTTTTTAATTACATTATTTTGAAACTCTTGAACAATGAAATCCTCTTTATTAGTAAGCTTTATCCATTTAGTTTGAAAATTTNCTATTTCATCATTCTTTAAGCTGTAGGTGTGCCTAGCAGCACCAGAGACAGTNGGTTTAATTACAATATGNTTCCATTTTTTTTGTTCAACAATATTTTTTAAANCAGTATTTGAATTTTTNTTTACAAAAAAACTCTCTGGTATCGGTAATCCCCAACTTTTTAAATCTTGTAGATAATGCTTGTCAAGATTCCAATTNATTTGCTCGAAGGGATTAATTAAAACACATTGATTATTAACATGATGAAGCCATTTTTGAAAATTAGAAAATTGATCAAAATAGTCCCATGTTGATCGAAATAGAGCAGTTTTAGTATTTGACCAATTAAAACTAGAATCATTCCAATCTTTTTTAATGATTTTTAAATTTTCACGCTCTAGTGCNTCTTGAACCAATCCGTCTTCCTTTAGAACATTAGCGATATAAGGATTGGATTTTTCAGGATTTACATATCTAGAATCGGTAAGTATAACTACATCATAGTCTTTCATACCATTCAAAGATAATTATTAGTAACATCCATTAGTTATTTGACATAAATTCTATTTTTGATAAATGAAATATTTTGTAAAATATAATAATCCTGAAAGGCATTTTATCGATTTTAAATTAGTTATTGAGACAAAAGACATCCATATTTTGAAGTTACAACTTCCCTCTTGGAGACCTGGAAGATATGAGTTAGGAAATTTTGCTAAAAATATTAAAGGTTTTAAAGTTTTCACAAACGATTTTCAAGAAGTAAGTTTTTCAAAAAAAAATAAAGATTTATGGGAGATAGATTGCAGTAATCTTAATAATATATCAATCCACTATCAATATTATGCTGCTGAACTTAATGCTGGTTCCACCTATTTAGATCAAAACCAGCTTTACATAAACCCTGTAAACTGTATGTTTTACAACATAGATAGTTATGAATTAGGATATGAAGTTGAGTTCGATATTCCAAATGATTATCAAATTTTTTCTTCTTTGAATCAAAGTTCAAATAATATATTAACAGCCTCTAATTTTGAGGAATTAGCAGATTCTCCAATTGTAATAAGTAATAATTCTCAATCTGAATCGATTATTGTAAATGGAATAAACTTTACTTTTTGTTTCCAAGGAGAAGTAAAAGTAGATTGGGACAGAATTTTCAAAGACTTTAAACTTTTTATTCAATATCAAATACAAGTATTTGGTTCTTTTCCTCACAAAAAGTTTCTTTTTTTATTTCAAATCACTCCTTATTCATCTTATCACGGGGTAGAACATCATAAGTCTACAGTTATTTTATTAGGACCTTCGTATAATATATTTAATAGTTTTTACACAGAGTTATTAGGGGTTTCTTCTCATGAATTGTATCATGTTTGGAATGTAAAGAATATAAGGCCAAAAGCTATGTTGCCTTATAACTTCTCAGTTGAAAATTATACTGATATGGGTTATGTTACTGAAGGAGTGACAACTTACATGGGAGACAGAATACTTTTTGAAAGTGGTGTTTTTTCTCTAGATCAATATTTTAAAGAATTACAAAAAATATTTCAAAGACATTTTCATAATGATGGTAGAAAATACTATTCAGTAGCTGAATCTAGTTTTGATACATGGTTAGATGGATATGTCTCTGGAACTCCAGGTAGAAAGGTTTCTATTTATGTGGAAGGCGCTTTAATTGCATTGATTTGTGATGCTCAAATCAGAAAAGCCACAAAGCATAAAAAAAGTTTACATCAAGTGATGAAAAATATGTATTCTGGATCTGATAAATTAACTGGATATGATAGAGTGAGTTATAAAGAATTATTAGAATCTGTTTCTGGTATTAGTTTTGATGAAGTTTTTAGAAATTTAATTTATGGCAAAGAAGATTTTCATCCTTATTTAGTAGAATCTTTAGCAGTTTTTGGATGGAGTTTTAAAGCAGTTAAACATGAAAATTGTTCATGGAATTATGGATTTAAATCAAGCTTAAACAGTAATAATATAAAAGTAATTAATGTGCTTGAAAATAGTGCTGCTTTTAACTCACATTTAATGGAAGATGATCAAATTTTAGCAGTAAATAATTACAGTTTAAATAACGATTTAGATAAATGGCTAAATTATTTCAATGATGATGATATTGTTTTGAGAATTTCTAGAAAGGGTAAAATAATGGATTTGAAATTGAAAAAAGAAAATGATATTCAGTATTTTAACTATAAATTTTCTGAGAAATGAAAAAATTTGATGCTCTTAAATGGCTGTGTTTATTAAGTTTAATTGGCTTTATTTATTGCTTTGTTTTTGATCTTGGTTACTTCACTTTATTTTTAGATACTGAATCAAAAAGTTCTCAATCAAATAGTTTTCTTAATATAATTATTGAAAATTTAAGTGATAATGGTTTTGTTTTTGACCAATATTTATCCTCTCAATTAAAAAAACTTTATGCTTTAAGAATTGTATTTGATTTATTGGCCATGGTAGGAGTGGTCTTTATGTTTTTTAAAATTAAAATTGGCTGGACTTTTTATTGGATTTTTCAAGTTGCATATTTTCTATCTCCTTACATATTTTTAGATTGTGATTTCCAGATTTCATGGCCTTATTTAAGTGGAATTGCTTTAATAATGTTTCCTCTTTTCAATAATATGATTCATTTAGTTTATGTTCTTTTATTTATGTCACAGAGAACACAACTTAAATAGATTCTCAAGGAATAGAATATAATTTTTTATGTTAAATTTATAATTGATCATTAATGAATAATGGATAATAACAACAGAATAGATTACGATCCCATAAAATCAGAAGCAGATAAAGTTTCTGTAAAACAAGCTGTTGGGTCATTTGTTAATTTTTTAAAAAATTTATTTTCTATTTATGACGGAGTTGATAAGCAAAAAACTGTTGAGGATATTAGAAGCGATATAGAGTTTTCTGCCATTAATATTTGGATTTTAATATGCTCGATTTTAGTTGCTTCAATTGGATTGATTAATAATTCTCCGGCAGTCATTATTGGAGCTATGCTTATTTCTCCCTTAATGGGCCCCATAAGAGGAATTGGATATGCTCTATCAGCTAATGATTTTAAGGTGCTAATCCAATCACTTAAAAACTTTGGAATAATGGTAGCTGCTAGTGTATTAGCTTCCTATTTATTTTATTTAATCACCCCTATAAAATCGGAAACATCTGAGCTTCTTAGCAGAACAAAGCCTCACGTTCTTGATATCTTAATTGCTTTTTTTGGTGGTTTAGCTGGTGTTATTGCTACCACTGTTAAAAATAAAGCTACGACTATTACTGTTGTTCCAGGAGTTGCCATTGCAACTGCTTTAATGCCACCACTTTGTACTGTTGGCTATGGAATGGCTGTGGGTAATTGGTCTTATTTTATCGGAGCTTTTTACCTATTTCTATTAAATAGTGTTTTCATATGTCTTTCAACTTTTATTGTTCTAAGATTGTTAAGCTTCCCTAAGGTTAAATTTGTAAATCCTAAAATTGAAAGAAAAGTAAAAATTTATGTATTTACTGTTTTATTACTAATTGTAATTCCAAGTGTTTTTAAATTTTATCATATTATTCACGAGTCTATTTTTATACAAAATGCAGATAATTTTATTAAAAATGAAATCTCTATTAACCCTGAAATAGAGGTGCTTACCAAAGAACTCAACTATGGAGATGAATATTCTGAAATTGTATTAAATATTGGTGGTAAATATATCAATGATGAACAGGTCAATAATTGGAAATTGCAACTTACTAATTATGAAATGGGAAATGTAAATTTAGAAATTCATAATTTACAATCTAAGGCAATTGATGAAGAAGAATTATTAAATAAAATATTAGTTGATAACGATAAAAAGATCATGTCTATCTCAGAAGAAAGAGATTTATATAAGTCTGAACTCCAAAATATTTTAAGAGAAAATAAGGCTTTAGATGAATTAAATACAAGAATACTTACTCATTTTCCCGCCATAAAGTCCTTAAATTATGGTCAGTCATTTATAGATAAAGATGGAATTAAGGATACTAATTTTGTTTTTGTTATTAAGTGGAATAATGATACTTTAAAAAACTTTCAAAAATCTTATGTGGAGAATTTCATTAATACTGAACTTAAAACATTCTATTCCAACAGTAATAATGTTTTAATATTCAATAAATAATTTGGGGAAGTCTAAAAAAAATAGAGTTAACGTTGTATATTCTACCAATCCAAATTTTGATTTTGATGACCATTATGATAATGAATTAACCATTCCTTTTACTGACCAAAAATTATATGTTTCTATTGATAGAAAGAATAGAGGAGGTAAGTCTGTAACTTTAGTAGAAGGCTTTATTGGAAATGATGGC